>JBFIZG010000513.1:0-2648 GCA_041604955.1 Gemmatimonadales bacterium
ATGACGTCCTTGAGTTCCCCAGGTCGAAGAATGGCGTCGGTCGTCATGTACCCGTGTGTCCCTTCGAATGTGTGAAAGACATATGGTAGAATCGGCGTGTGTCGTAGAAATGGCTTGTGAAAAGTATCACGAAGCGTGGCTCGGGCAACTGCCTCAGAGGCGGGAATGCATCCGTCCCCGACGAAAGCGTCGGAGCACTCCGGCCGGACCGAGCGTCGGGAGATCTGACGGTGTGACCCCAGCGATGCGCCGAACGCTTCCCGCCAGGTGGCTTGCCGTCGAGAACCCCAAAATGTGCGCGACGGTCCGAACATCATACCCGGGGTTCGCCAGCAGGTCGGCCGCCCAGGCGGCATGCACCAGATCGATCACGCGCTTCAGGTTCGGCGCCCCGCCGGCCGCAAACTCCCGGGAGAGGTGCTCACGCGTCTTGTCCAACGCTGTCGCGATATCGCTCGTTCGAGTCGGTTCACCCACACGGGCCACGACCTCGTCCCAAGCCCGCCGCTGGAGCGGTTCGGTGAGTCGGAGAAGTCGAGGCGCGTCCTCCAGGGCCCGGCGCCGGTCGCGGGTTGCCGAGCGGGTCGAAATGAGCTCACCGGCAACCGCGTCATCGACACCCTCGACCAGAACACCGCGCAGCCCGCACGCGGTACACTCCGCAATCAGCGAGGCATCCTCCGGCCGAAACCGGCTCAACGCAAACATCGGGATTCGCGGAAAGTCCGCGACCAGAGCAAACACCTGTGCCGGCTCTACGGCGCGAACATCTACGACCACGGCGTCCACCAGACTCTGCTGTAACACCTCGCGAACCCGCTCGAACGTCCGACACCCCATCACCTTCACCCGTTGGCCCTGAACGCCGCGACGAATAGCAACCCTGAGGGCAGGGTTCCGATGCACGACGGGGATGACGGTCATGGCGCTGACGTCGGCTCGCGCCTGGAACACGGGTCTGGCACGGCCGCCACCGCCCGCTCCAGCACACCCCTCGCGTTGGAATAGGAGATCTGTCTCAGCGATTCCTCCGGCGAGTACCACCGGCACTCGGTGATCCCCTCTTCCACCTGCGGTGTCGGATGTCCCGAGGGAGATTCGTACAGAAAGAAGTGGCAGTACTTGTGAATGAGCTTCCCGCGAAACCGAAAGTACCAGTCGACGACGCCCAACGACCCGCGAAGGATGAGCTGCTCGAGGCCCGTCTCCTCGGACGTCTCGCGACGCGCCGCGTCTTCGAACGCCTCGCCTGAGATCACGTGTCCCTTGGGGAAGCCCCAGTTGTGGTAGGCATCGTTGATGAGCAGAAACCGCGGTCCGTCCTCCGTGCAGCGGTACACCACTCCACCTGCGCTCACTTCCCGCGCGGCACGCTCTTGGCGCGACGACTTGCTCAAAAGACCGAAAACTTGAAGTACTTCCTTGGGTTCTCCTGGATATCGGCCAACAGCGCCCGGAACTGTTGGACGGCGTCTGTCGCCTGAACGTAGAGCGTCGAGTCCCCGACGAGAAGTCCCAACGTTCCTGACATCCGTTCCAGACGGCTCATGACCGAATCGGCGCTCTGGAGCACCGCGATGAAGCTGGCCTGATTGTCATTGACGGCCTGAACCAGCTCCCCAAACCCGGTCAGGGCGGTTCGCATTTGCACCGACGACGCCTGCAAGTTGGTGAGGATCGAGTCGAGCTCCCCTTCGGCTGTCGCAGAATCGAGGCGACCCAACGCGGCCTCGAGACTCATCGCCGCCTGCGTCACGACATCAGAACTCAGTTTCAAGTTCGTGCTCATCTCATCGAGCACGACCGTCTGACGCTCGGCAAATCTCGAGATCGTGTCCGCAACTTGCCCGAAGTCGCGAATCGACCCCTGCACTTCGAGCACCGTTTGCGAGTCGAATGCGGTCGAGATCCGTGACGACACCGTGGCGATGTCGGTGGCGATTCGTCCGGCCTGCGCGGTGAGCTGGCCGATATCCGGCAGCGTGGCACCGGGCCAGGTGTCGCCGCCTCTCTCCCCAGCCGCGGTGAGGTCTCGAATCACATTGGGGTCGTCAGGGGGTTCGTCCAGGCTGATGATCTCCGCCTGCCACTCGCCGAACAACGAGGCCGAAGCGGCGATGACGGCCGGCCGCGCCGGGACGATGACGCCGGGGTAGATCTGGAGTTCCGCTTCCACCCAATCGGCCGCCCCAATGCCAATCGTGCGCACGCGCCCAACCCGGACCCCTCTGAGTACGACCGGGTTTCCCACACCCAACCCTCCCACGGTTCTGAATCGCGCGGTCTGGAGTTCCCCACCGGCGCCAAGCCGCGTCTGGGAGAGCCAGACGGCCCCCACGACGACAACCGCGAGCGCCAACAGAATGGTGGCGCCGACCACCAACTCGTCCCGACGTCTCACTCGGGAACCTCGGCGGTGACCCCTTCCGCGTCGTCCACCGCCTCCGGTCTTCCTTCGATGAATTGGCGGACGATCGGATCGTGCGTGCGTCGGATCTCTTCCACGGTTCCTTCCTGCCGAATCATTCCGCGGTACAGCATCGCGATACGGTCGGCCACCACATATGCGCTGTTCAGATTGTGCGTGACCACGACACCCGTCACACCCAGCTTGTCCCGGGCCCTAACGATCAGCCGATTGATCACGG
>JBFIZG010000514.1:0-2642 GCA_041604955.1 Gemmatimonadales bacterium
TCATCCTGCCGCTCATGATCAGCTGCATCATAGCGACGCTGTTGTCGACGAAGCTGCAACGACCCTCCATCTACACGATGAAGCTGCTACGTCGCGGCATCGATCTGCAGCGGGGCAGGGACGTGAACGTGCTGCAAGACGTGTTGGTACGGGAGATCACCCGACCCGATTACCTGCGAGTGTCGCCCGAAGAATCGTTGAGCACCCTCATCGCCAAGTTCATGGGCCACTCCGGGAGCACGGTGTTCGTGACCGACGACGAGCAGCGTCTTTTGGGCATCATCACCGCAGACGAAATCAGACCGATTATGCAGCAGGCGTCCTCTCTGGATTCGTTGGTCATCGCGGAAGACGTGATGAGTACCGGCACGTTTCCGCGTCTCGCAGCGGACGACTCGCTGGCAAACGTCGTCAAGTTTCTCGGCGCCTACCGGGGCGAGGTGCCCGTGCTCGAAAACGGGCGCGTGATCGGAGCGATTTGGCCGGGCGACGTGATTGAGCGGTACAACACCGAAGTGTTCAAACGGGACATGGCGCAAAGCATGGTCTCTACCGTCGAGCAGGACCGCGGCACGGCGCTCACCCAGACGGCCGAAGGCGCCCTCATGGCGGATATCGAGGTTCCCCGTAGTTTCGTCGGGAAGACAATCCGCGAGTTGGACGTGCGCGGGAGCCACGGGGTGACGGTGTTGATGGTCAAACGCAAGACCGGGGACGGCAGGGAACGGCTCGAAACGTCACCGGACGGCGACTTCGTGTTTCAGGACGGCGACGTGATGCTTGTCATGGGACCGAACGATCGGCTCCGCGCGCTGCGGTAACCGTTTGACGCCGGACGCGAGACGCGGGACGCAGGACGCAGGACTAGTAGACTGAACGTTCCTACCGCCTCTACCGCCACTACCGCCTCTACCGCCCCTACCGTCCCTTCCGCCCCTACCGCCCTTCGACGTTCGATGTTCTCTCGAATCCAGCTCTGAACGTTGAACGTTGAACGTCTATCCCCGATCCTTCGCGCCGCCTCCCCCAACCACCGTCACCAACGACGTGTCTGGCAGGTGTTCCTTGAACGTGACGCCATAGATCTCCCATACGGTGACGAACAGGGCCGCGACGATCGGTCCAATGACAAACCCAACCGCCCCGAACAGCAGAATGCCGCCGAGCGTTCCGAGCAGGACCAGTAGGTCGGACATTTTGGTATCGCGACCGATCAATCGCGGGCGGAGCAGATTGTCCACTGTGCCCACCACCATCGCGCACCAGATGGCGAGCAACACGCCGCCGACGACCTCCCCCGTGGCAAGGAGAAACACGACCGCGGGGACCCACACCAATGCCGCGCCAACACCTGGGATGATCGACAACACCGCCATCACGGTTCCCCAAAACGCCGGGCCGCCGATGCCTGCCACCCAAAACGCCAAGCCCGCGAGGCCGCCCTGGATGATCCCGATGACCAACGTGCCCTTGATCGTCGCACGCGTCACCGAAATGAACCGCTCGACCATCTGATTCTCTTCGGTGGGCGTCAGCGGGATGTAGTAGAGGATCTTATCCAGGATCGCCTTCCCGTCACGCAGGAAGAAGAACATCGCGTAGAGCATGATGAAGAGGTTGAGCAGGAACGTGACGGTTCCCCGGGTTGCGGCGGCAACGCTGTTCACCAGGAACCCCCCGGTCAGCGAGGCCACATCCCCGACCTTCGCGATGATCTGATCCTTGTACGGGCCGAGCCAGCCGTACAGAGGAATACGATTGAGCAGCCTATCCAACTCGTCGGGTTGTCCGACTCGTTGCTCGATCCAGGGCCCGACTGACTGGCTCACATTCACCGCCTGGGATGCCACCACCCCGAGAAAAGCCGTGACCGGAATAACGATCAGCAGAAGCACAATGAGGATGGTGGACAGTGCGGCCAGGGCCTGCCGTTCCCTCATTCGCATGAGCAGGAATCGATACAGCGGTGTGGCCATCCCACTGAAGATTCCCGCCAACAGGATGGCCACGAGAAACCGGCGGATCATCAATACGAAGATGAGTGAGATCGCGAGAGCCAGAAGGATGAGAAAGCTCTTGCTGAACTTGTCTTGACTGACGTCTGACCCGGTCATTGGTGCTCTCCGGATTGAGGGTGAGTCCCCCAGATTGGTCGGTGCGACGGCTCTAGAGTCACGCAATCAGATGAGGTCGAGGAGTCCCGCGAACGGCTGCGGTGAATCGGGACTCGATCGCGCAGTTTGGGTCGGAGGCGGAGCCACCGGAGCGCTTATCGTCGATCCACCCTCGGCTGAGGCGCGGACCCCGTCCCCCAGATCCCTGATACTGGGTCTCCAACGGCCAAAACGGCAGGTTCGATGTCCCTTCGACACTCTGGCAATTGTCCGTTTGGGTGAACGAAATGCAGGACCAGTGGCCGGGACGTGTCGCCCGCAAAAGGCTGCAATCTGTTGGAATGTATAGCGTTAGGGTGATTGGCAGAAGAATGGCACGAAACTTCCTGTCTAGAAGGGCGGTCACAAAAAAAATGCGGCGTGTTGCACATCTTGCTGCCAGGCAAGAGTTCTCGTCGGGAGGGGACGAGCGGGACCATGCAAGCCCGGTTCAACACGCCGCATTATTTTGCTCCCCGCAGTACCACA
>JBFIZG010000515.1:0-2630 GCA_041604955.1 Gemmatimonadales bacterium
CAGCCGGCCCGGTTTGCACACTCCCCTAAACCGAACATTGTAGAAGGAGGCAGCATGGACAAGAAGACGCTGATCAAGAAGCTCAACGAAGATCTCGCGGCCGAGCTGAGCGCGATCATTCAATATCTGACCTACGCGGCAAAGGCGAATGGGCCGTATCGTCCACAGCTTTCCCAGTTCTTCTTGACAGAAGTGGCCGACGAACAGGCTCACGCGCAGTTCTTGGCGAATAAGATCGTGGCGTTAGGGGGCGAGCCCACGACCAAGCCGCAAGCGGTCCCTGCGGCGTCAACGAACAAGGAGATGCTCGAGGCGGTCTTGGCGGCCGAGTTGCGAGCCACCAAAGACTACGCTCAGCGGGCAAAGGAAGCCGAAGCGTTTGGGGACAAGGGACTCGCCGTTCAGCTCGAGGACATGGTCCGCGACGAGAGCGGACATTCGGAAGAGACGGAGCGCATCCTTCAGGATTGGCCTCTATAAACCGAGGAGCGCTTCGTGGCCAACAAGATCGTAATCTACGGCGGCTCCGGTGGCATCGGTTCGGCGACGGCTCGTCTGCTCCGTGCCCGTGGCTACGACCTGCATCTCGTCGCACGGGGCACGGAGCGGTTGACCGCCGTCTCAGAGGAGCTAGGCACAACGTTTACGGTAGGTGACGTTCGCGACCCCGAGCTGCACGATCGCGTGGTGAACGAGGCCGGCGAATCGTTGGATGGTCTCGTCTACGCGGTGGGCACGATCAATCTGCGGAGTTTCCAGCGTCTCAGCGAAGAGGATTTTCTGACCGACTTCCGAGTGAACGCCATGGGTGCAGCCCTGGCAATTCAGGCGGCGTTACCGTCCTTGAAGAAGAGTCCGGTCGTTTCGTCCGTTGTGCTCTTTTCCAGTGTCGCCGTGGTCCAGGGCTTTTCGTTGCACGCGTCGATCGGAATGGCCAAGGGGGCCATCAACGGGTTGACTCTGTCGCTCGCCGCCGAGCTTGCCCCCAAGGTGCGGGTCAACGCAATCGCGCCCTCGCTCACGCAGACGCCGCTCGCCGAGCGTATCGTCCCGAGTGAGCAGGCGGCCGTGGCAGTTGCCAGACTTCATGCATTGCCTCGGCTGGGAACCCCCGATGACGTCGCGCGACTGGCCACCTTCCTCGTTTCGCCCGATGCAGACTGGATTACCGGACAGATCATTGGCGTGGACGGCGGCCGATCGAGTGTGCGCAGCAAGAGCTGAGCGCATACCGCTCGTGCCGGTCACACGATCGAACGTATGAAGACGCTGAGGTTTGTCCTGGGTGACCAGCTCAACCGCTCAATCAGCTCGCTCGGTGACCTGGATCCCAATCGAGACATCGTGCTCATGGTCGAGGTGAACGACGAAGCCACGTATGTGCGACATCACAAGCAGAAGATTGTGTTGGTGCTTTCAGCGATGCGTCACTTCGCCGAAGCACTTCGCGCGGAAGGGATTCAGGTCGATTACGTCCGGCTCGATGATCAAGGCAATACGGGGTCGTTCACCGGTGAATTGGGACGAGCGCTTTCCCGCCATGCGATAGAACGGATCGTCGTGACCGAGCCCGGTGAATGGCGTGTTCGGGAAATGATGGAGACCTGGAGTGAGTCGTTCCACACGCCGGTGGAGATTCGTGACGACGATCGGTTCCTCTGCTCGTCGGGCGAGTTCGCCGCATGGGCCGCCGGCCGGAAGAGCCTACGGATGGAGTTCTTCTACCGCTATATGCGCAAGAAGACCGGCTGGCTCATGGACGGCGACGATCCCGAGGGCGGCAAGTGGAACTACGATGCCGAAAACCGCAAATCGTTGCCACCGGACGTCACGGTACCACCGCGACAGCGGTTCGCTCCCGACGCAATCACGCACGACGTGATGGCGTTGGTCGAGCAGCACTTCGGCGATCACTTTGGCGATCTAAACTCGTTCGGCTGGGGTGTAACGAGAGACGACGCGCTCGAAGCACTCCACCACTTCGTTACCGCGTGTCTTCCGCGATTCGGAGATTACCAGGACGCGATGAAAATCGGGGAGGATTTTCTATTCCACGCCGTGTTATCACCCTACATCAATGTTGGTCTGTTGGAGGCCAGAGAGGTGTGCGAGGCCGCACTCAAACAGTACGAGAGCGATCTGGCGCCGCTCTCAGCAGTCGAGGGGTTCGTTCGGCAGATCCTGGGTTGGCGGGAGTATGTGCGGGGCATCTACTGGATGCACATGCCGAGCTATGCGGAGACGAATTTCTTGAACGCAGAACGACCGCTTCCGGCCCTGTATTGGACCGGGCAGACCGACATGAACTGCCTGAAAGAAACCGTCGATGCCACCCGCCGGAACGCATACGCCCACCATATCCAGCGGTTGATGATCACCGGCAATTTTGCGCTGCTCACCGGCGTCGCCCCGGCGGAGCTCGAGGAGTGGTACCTCATCGTCTACGCCGACGCGTTCGAGTGGGTAGAGTTACCCAACACACATGGGATGGTGCTACACGCAGACGGAGGCCTGTTGGGTTCGAAGCCGTATGCAGCATCCGGGGCCTATATCAATCGGATGTCGGACTATTGTGGTGGCTGCACCTACGATCCAAAGGAGAAGTTGGGCGCTCGGGCCTGTCCGTTCAA
>JBFIZG010000516.1:0-2628 GCA_041604955.1 Gemmatimonadales bacterium
GGAAGCTACCCGCGACCTTCCCGGCTCTACCGCGACCCGCATATGGGTTGAGGACGATGAGCGCGCGCTTGTCAAACACACTCGAAGATATGTGCGGGGGCCAGGGGTCGGGAACGGGGACGTGGGCGGCTGCCGGTGTTGGAGGCCGGGATGGGAATTGGAATACATCGCGTCCACATCGAAGGTCGCGTCAGTCCGGCGAACCGGTCATCTTTAGATCACTGACCCAGAGCGGTCCGATGTGCGCGGTACGGATGGCTCTTCGGGGAGGCTAAATTTTTCAATTCCGGATGGGCAGCGGCACCTAACGGATCCGATGGTAAAGCCGGGTATGCCAACCAAGCTCCAGTGTCCCCAGTGTAGCCGATCGATAGCGGACGACGACTCGCTGTGTCCCAACTGCGGCGAGAATGTGTCCAGCGTCGTGCTGTTGGAGGCACTGAGAAAGGAGACGATCGGTGAGTTCGAGGTTTTGGCGGAACTCGGCACCGGAGGTATGGCGAGTGTCTTCCTCGCTCACGAAATTGCCCTAAACCGGAAGGTCGCGCTCAAGGTGATCTCACCGGCCTTGATCCAAGGTCGGGACACGATCGAACGGTTCAAACGCGAAGCGCAGACCGCGGCGTCACTCAGTCATCCACACATCATTCCGATCTATGCGGTGAAGGAGGGCCAGAGGCTCTTCTTCTTCGTGATGAAATGCGTCGAAGGTCGGACACTGGGCTCGATCATTCGAGAGGTCGGTCAGCTGCCCATTGAAATGGTGCAGGCGATCGTTTCCCAAGTCGGCGGCGCCCTGGGGTACGCCCACCGCCGTGGTGTGGTTCACCGGGATATCAAGCCCGATAACATCATGATCGACAACGAGGGGTGGGCCGTCGTCACCGATTTCGGAATCGCCAAGGTGTCTGAAGCCACTCATCTGACGGCGACTGGGGCGGCCATCGGCACACCGGCGTACATGAGTCCGGAACAATGTTCGGGAGAGCCGGTCACCGGAGCATCCGATCAATACTCGCTCGGCGTGGTGGCGTATGAGATGCTGACGGGGAAGCCCCCGTTTTCCAACCCGACGCTCATGGGAATGATGTGGGCGCACGTGAATACTCCGCCCTCGCCCATTACAGACGCTCGTCCGGACTGCCCGAAAGACGTGGCGGAGGCGGTGCTACAGCTTCTCGCAAAGAAGCCCAAGGATCGGTTTCCCTCTGTCGAGCACGCCGTATCTGCCATTGGCGTCCCGACCCTTGCCCACGACGACCCCGTGCGAACGAACCTCATCCACCTCGCTGAGACCGGAGAGAGCTCGCAACTCATCGCCAAGATCCGTACGCCCAGCAGTCCCGTTCCCTTCAGTCGCTCTGCGCCGTCCGATCGGAAAACGGTACCGCCGTCGCGGCGGATGTCACCGTGGGCATGGGGGGCGTTCGCCGTGGTCGTCGTTGTTGCCGGCGTGGCCACGTGGCTCTCGGCTGGCCGACTCTCTGAGACGACGCAAGCGACCGCGGTCGGAGCGGCGCCGACACCGCCAACGGCGCCCACACCGCCTGCGGTCGTCTCGGTCAGGATCGATGCTTTGGACGGCCCGCTCATCGTCGGCAGCGCCGCGTCACTATCGGCGCAACCGCTGAATCGCGACGGGGAGGTTGTGACTGACGCGGAGGTTTCGTGGGAGTCATCCGATGTGTCGGTGGCCACCGTGTCACCCGCCGGAGTGATCGCCGGAATTGCGGCCGGTATCGCCCAGATAACGGCTCGGAGCGGGTCGCACAGCGCGACAGTCGTCATCGGCGTTCGCGAACCGGCGCCTCGCGCAGCGTCGAGCGCGGCGCCGCCCGCGGTTGCGGCAGTCGACGTGATACCTCCGCGTCGGAGACTGGTTGTTGGAGAGACCTTCGGACTGTTTGCAGCCCCCGTCGATGCGTCTGGCGAAGCCGTCCCCGGTCGGACCGCCCAATGGGCCTCCAGTGACCCGTCAATCGCGACGGTATCTCCTCGAGGAATCGTGACCGGTGTGAGTGAGGGAACGGCCGTCATCACGGCAACTGTCGACGGAAGATCGGCGGAATCGACGGTGCTGGTGAATCGGGTTCCGGTGGACCGGATCGTCGTATCCGGGCTCGCTGGCCCGCTCGTGGTGGGGGAGACCGCTCGACTCACCGTTTCGTTGTTTGACGGGGATGGGCACGATCTCAGAGGGTACCCGATCGCGTGGGCGTCTACCGATCCTCGTGTGGTGACCGTGACCCCTGAGGGAGTGTTGACTGGTGTGTCACCGGGTACCGCGCAGGTCAAGATCTCGAGTGAGGGCCGATCGGTGTCGCAACCGGTCGCCGTCCAAGCGCCTGTGGCAGACCCGCCCATAGTGTCTGCGGCGGCCGTTCGTGCGCGGATCGAGACAGCGATTCGAGAATACGCTGCTGCGCTCGCCGCGCGGGATATCGAGCGGGTCAAGCGTATCTACCCGGACCTCCCACCAGGAAGAGAGCGGGCCTGGCGAGACATTTTTGAGCTCGGCGACCTGACCGTCACCGTGGAAAACGTGGAGATTCTCGAGCAATCCAGCGAACGGGCGCGGACACGATTCCGCCAGACCATCGAGGGGCGGCGGTTGGAACGCAACACGAC
>JBFIZG010000517.1:0-2599 GCA_041604955.1 Gemmatimonadales bacterium
GAGGTCACGGTCGATACCGTTGTCCAACGCGTCGTCGGCGACGTGCATCTTCGGTTCATGATCGACGAGGGTCGCCCGGTGCGGTTGACGTCCCTGGAAATCGCCGGTGTCGAGGGGATCGTGTCGGAGCAGCGAATTCGGCGGGAGCTGCCGCTTCGGGTGGGCGAGCCGTTCAACTTGCTGTTGCTCGAAGCGTCGATCGACACAGTTCGATCCTACCTCCTCAATCGTGGGTATCCGTATCCGCAAGTACTCAGAAACTTCGACGTGACGTTTGAGGAATACAGCGCGGATGTGTCACTGACGGTCATCCCGGGCGTGCGTGCCACGGTCGAAGCGATCGAGGTGTCGGGAGTCGAGCAGCTGGACGAGGGCGTCGTGCGCCGATCACTGTCGATCAAACCTGGGGAGCTGTACAGCGCTCGGGCATTGCAGGAGAGCCAACTCGATCTCTATCGACTGAACGTGTTCAACGGTGTCACCATTGGGCTGACCGATTCCGTACCCCCAGTAAGTGGGGACAGCACCGTGACGGTGCGCGTCCAGGTGTCTGAAGGACGGTTTCGCCGTGTCCGCCTGGGTGGTGGCTATGGGACGGTGGATTGCTTTCGCACGCTGACTTCCTGGACGGCGTACGACTTCTTGGGGGGTGGACGCTCGCTGGATCTCTCGGCGAGACTCTCCAAGATCGGCTCGGGGAGTCCGTTCGATGCCAACTTCGACCGGAACGTGTGCGTGCAGCTTCGCGATGAGGATCCCGATCGGCTGAAGCTGAACTACAATCTCACTGCCACGCTTCGAGAGCCGTTCTTTGTCACGGCGAGCACGAGCGCGGCCCTTTCTATGACTGCCGAGCGGCACAGCGAATTTCAGGCGTTTCTTCGAGAGTCGTACGGCGGCGACCTCGCCGTGACGTGGGATACCCCCGTACGGCTCCCGATCACGTTTTCGTACGGCCTCTCCACTACGCGCACCGCCGCGGAGCCGGCCATCTTCTGTTCGTTTCTGAATGTCTGTCGGATCGAGGACACCCGCATATTTCGCGAGGACTTTCGGCGGCGCTCGGTGGTTGCGATCCGCGGAGTATGGGATCGGTCGAACTCCGTGTTGGATCCCACGCGCGGGATTCGAGTCACCGGCGAACTGCGGCATGGCAGTCGTCTCACGCAATCGGATCCGCTGTTTCGCTTCACGCGGGGTGTGGTGGAGTTCGCGTCGTATCACCCGGTTGCTCGGAGAAGTGTCTTTGCCTGGCGGGTGCGGATGGGTGCGGTTCGCTCACCAGTCCTCGAAGATCCAGAAGGCGAGGAAGATCGGTTTGTTCCGCCGGAGGATCGGTTTTATGGCGGTGGCCCCAACAGCGTGCGCGGGTTTGGTCAAAACGAGCTGGGCCCGCTCGTTCGGGTTTTAGAGCGAAGCCTCGATACGATCGACGTGGTGGATGATACGCTGTTCATCGAGCGACCGGACACCGTGATTCGGCCGTCTGCAACCGGAGGAGATCGCCTCGTGTTCGCCAACGCGGAGTATCGGTTTCCGCTCCCTGGGTTTGGCGGCCGTCTCTCCGGCGCGACGTTTGTAGACGCAGGGCAGGTGTACGCCCAGGGCGATCCACTGGACCTGTCCGAGGTTCGCATTACTCCCGGAGTCGGCATCCGAATCGCGACCGTGTTGGGACCAATGCGATTCGACGTGGCGTACAACCCTTATGCGATGACGCCTGGTCGCCTGTACCAGCAGCAGCAAGACGGGAAACCCGGTTGTGATCCGCTCTCCAGGGAGACCTGCGAGCTTGTAGTTTTGGTGGAGCAGTTCCCGGAACGCCCGGAAGGGCGAGGCTTCTTGAAACGACTACAACTTCATTTCTCGGTGGGGCAGGCATTTTGAGGGTTTTGCGGGTTTTGGGTGTCGTCGCACTGGTGGTGTGCTGGCTGGCGGGCGCGGTGATCGGCGCCACGGCCGTCGGGCTGCGCACCGAAAATGGCCGCCGCGCGCTCGTACAGATTGCTGTGGCCTTCGCCAACCGTGCGATCAATGGCACGATCGCGATCGGAGACGTTCGGGGGTCCCTGCTGACCGGTCTGTCGGCGCGAGACATCGTGATCCGTGACCACGACGGTGTCCCGGTGGTGGAGATTTCGGAGTTCGAGGTTGGCTACGGCATGAACGATCTGTTGCGCCGACGGGTGGTACTCGGACATCTGCGGTTGGATTCCCCGCGCTTCAATTTGGTGCAGGACACGGCGGGCACGTGGAACCTTCAAAAGGTCTTTGGAGGATCCGGCGGGCCACGGCGTGGCCCCGCACCGTTTGTGGCGTTTAGTGATGTAGAGATAGCCGACGGGGTCATCGAGATCCGTACGCCCATCGACGAGTCTCAGCAGTCGGCGCGCGAAGTTGAGATGGGCGAGGGTGGCCCCATGCGGGTCCGCCGATTCAGCGACTTCAGCGCGTTTCTGCCTTATCTGCGGCTGATGTCGCCATTGCCGGGTCAACCGACGGAGGCCGAGATCTTGGAGCTCAGCGTTCGAGGTTCCGATCCGGTCTTCGATCTCTCCTTGGTGAGGGGCCGGGTGCAGCTCTCAGGCGACACGCTCTA
>JBFIZG010000518.1:0-2598 GCA_041604955.1 Gemmatimonadales bacterium
ACGCAAGCGCGCCGAGCAGCGGAGCGGCCATGGTCGCGACGACGACGTAGAACCCGAACTCGAACACGGCAAAAAAGACAATCACGATAAAGAGCGTCGAGGGAAACAGCTCCACTTCGAACGCAAGCACGGCAGCCACCATCCCGACAAGGAAGAAGGCGATCACGTGCACCATGGTGTAGCCGACCACCGCAGCGAAGGTCACCTCGACCGCCGACGGATCTCGCACTCCCCAAAACAGCGCCGAGCCAAGCATCGAGGGGGTAAAAAACGGCTGCCCTGCAATGACATCGACGATAAAGAACCAAGCGGCAACCGCGACGGCGCCAATGAAGCCAGCAATAAATCCTTCCCGAGCGATCCGACTCGCATCCATGGTCGCGTCCTGGATTGGAGTTCCCCGTGGGAGATCAAGCCCCAATATACCGCACCCGGAGATTAGAGCCAGCATGCCGGTCCAACGGGCGCGCGTTGACTTTCGGAAGCCCACCGGTCATCCTCCTCGCCCAAGCATTCCACGAGGGTTACCCGAATGCGCCAGCGCAGTCTCGGTCCCGGCGCGCACGCGGTATCGTCCATCGGACTTGGCGGCATGCCGCTGTCGATCGCCGACCGACCGTCGACCGACATCGGCGTTCGCGTCATCCAGGCGTCACACGACGCAGGGATCACCCACAACGATACGGCAGACGTGTATTGCCTCGACGAGAGCGACATCGGACACAACGAGCGGCTCATCGCGAGGGCACTCGCGGAGTGGGGCGGGAATCGAGACACCGTGGTGGTCGCCACCAAGGGCGGTTTGATCCGACCGGACGGCCGGTGGGAGCGGAAAGGCACACCGGATCATCTTCGGCGGGCGTGCGAGCAGTCACTTGCGGCGTTACGAGTATCCCGCCTCGATCTCTATCAGCTACACGCACCTGACCCAGACGTCCCGTTCGTGGAGAGTATCGGGGCGTTGGCAGACCTTCGGAGCGAGGGCAAGATCCGCTGGGTCGGCCTGTCGAATGTGTCCGTTCAGCAAATCAAGCACGCGGAATCAGTCGTGCCGGTGGTCAGCGTCCAGAATCGGCTGAGTCCGTTTTTCCGGGAAGCACTGGAGACGGGCGTCGTGGACTATTGTACGGAGAGAGGCATCGGTTTCCTGGCCTACAGCCCCGTTGGCGGCGGCAGGCTGAACAAGAAGCTCGCGACCCATGCTGCCCTGTTGCGGATCGGCGCGAACGTCGGGTTGACCCCCCATCAATTGGTGCTGGCGTGGGTGCTTGCCCAGGGACCTTCCGTCATCCCGATCCCCGGTGCGCGATCGGTCGAACATGCCCTGAGTTCGGCGAAGGTGGCCGACGTGGATCTGCCCGAGGACACGCTGCGCGACGTCGGCGCCCAAGAATTTTCCCGGGCGTGACTATTCGGTAACGGCGCGGCTCTGCGCCTCGCTGAACTGTTCCTGCGCCGTGCGGCGATCGACCCCGTCGTCGGGGCGCCTCCGAACGTACGACCCGTCTGCTCGAAGCTCCCACGCCAGTGGATCGGCGAGCTCGGTCTCGAGGATGTCGTTGAGACGCGCACAGGCCGACGCCGCGACCACCGGCGTCACCACCTCGACCCGACGGCGCAAGTTGCGGGGACGCCAATCCGCCGACCCGATGTAGTACTCGTCGTTTCCGGCGTTCCCAAAATGGTAGATGCGCGCGTGTTCGAGAAAACTCCCCAACTGACAGATGACCCGTATATGATCGGAGAGGCCGGGTACACCCGGCCGCAAGGTACAGATGCTTCGCACGACCAGATCGATCTCGACGCCCGCCTGTGACGCGCGATAGAGCGACTGCATGACGGCAGCGTCCGCCAAGCCATTCAACTTGATGCGAATTCGTCCGCCATGCCCTGATTGCGCATGATCGATCTCACGCTCGATCATCTCCAAAAAGCGGCTGAGCATGTTGGTGGGAGCGACGAGGAGTCGGCGAAACGGTGTTTGGGGCGCCTGAGACGATCCCGTCAGTTCGTTGAACAGGTCGCTCAGATCCGAACACAAGTCGGGGTCGGCTGACAACAGGCCGAGGTCGGTGTACAGCTTGGCAGTCGACGCATTGTAGTTGCCGGTACCAATGTGGACGTAACGGCGGACAGCATCCCCTTCGCGACGAATGACCAACGTCGTCTTGGCGTGCGTTTTGTAATTGACGAGCCCATAGACTACGTGAACGCCGGCAGCTTCGAGCTTTCGCACCCAATCGATGTTGCGTTCTTCATCGAACCGTGCTTTCAACTCGACAAACACGTCCACGGTCTTGCCTGATTGTGCCGCCTCGATGAGGGCGTTCACGATCGGCGAACGCGAGCCGGCCCGATAGAGCGTCAACTTGATGGCTTGGACGTCGGGGTCCCGGGCCGCCGCTTCGAAGAATCGCTGCGTGCTGCCTTCAAACGCATCGTACGGATGGTGGACGAGCACGTCGCCCTGTCGCACCAAATCGAAGATGGACGCGGTTTCCTCCACCACGTTCACACCCGTCAGCCGTGGGTACTGGAGATCACTCCGGTCGATGTCGGCGATTTCACTCAGGGCCGTGAGATCGAGCAGGCCGTCGA
>JBFIZG010000519.1:0-2597 GCA_041604955.1 Gemmatimonadales bacterium
AGGGAACCGAACGAGCGTTCTCAGGCCGCTATAACGATGCCAAGGATTCGGGAACGTATCGGTGCGCCGGTTGCGGCAACCCGTTGTTCGCGTCCGAGCACAAGTTCGACTCGGGAACCGGCTGGCCCAGTTTCTATGCGCCGGCGGCCGACGAGAGCATAGCCACCGCGGCGGACAACAGCCTGTTCATGCGACGGACGGAAGTGCTGTGCGCGCAGTGCGACGGACACTTGGGACACGTGTTCGACGACGGCCCCGACCCCACGGGCAAACGCTACTGTATCAATTCGGCGGCGCTCGAACTGGACAAAGACGACGGCTGAGGCTTTAGACCCAACCTTTTCGTCTGAATCCGCGGAGCTTGTCGGCAAACAGCTCCATTTCGTCGGGCAGTCCAAATGACAGGCGATTGTAGGAGACCATGGGCGGAAACGGTCGGCCCACCCGAATGCCCTCGTCCCGCATGCGCTGAATATAGGTGCCGAGATCGCCGTGGATCTGGTGCATCAAGAAGTTGGTGTGCGACGGCAGGTACGCGAGATCGAGTTCGTCCAGCACATCGTGCGCGATCGAGCGGGCCCGTCGGTTGATCTCGAGACTTCGTGGCACGACGTCCGGGTCACCGAGACTGGCGAGCGCGGCGACCAGGGCGAGGTGATTGGCGTTGTTGGCACCGGCCAACGGCTCCAACCCGTTCACGACGTCCGGATGCGCCACGGCAAACCCAAGCCTGAGCCCCGCCATCCCGTAGATCTTGGAGAACGTCCGCACGACGATGACGTTCCGACGGCTCGGGATCCATTTGAGCGCCGACCAGTACCCGTTGGCCCCGTCGGCATACTCGAAGTACGCTTCGTCCACCAGGAAATGGACGTTGTCCGGCGCTTCCCCGATCCAGGCGTCGACGTCGACAGACGACGTAATCGTTCCGGTCGGGTTGTTGGGGTTGCACACGTAGACCAGGCTCGGTCCACTCGAGTTTCCGACGGCGGCACGCATCCGGTCGATGTCGTGCGAGAAATCGGTACGGAGCGGCACCCTTTCGAGCCGTAACGCGAAGGGCGCGGCGTAACGACGCATGTCCTCGAACGTCGGATCCGCGATGACCAGCTGCACCTTCGGCCCAAACGATTGGACAACCATCTGGATCACCTCGGTCGATCCGTTACCAAGGATGATCTGTTCGGGCGGCACGCCCACGTGTTTCGCCAAGATCGGTAGGAGCTTGTCTTCGGAGGCCCTCGGGTAGCGATTCGCCCTGTCGAGCCCGTCTACGATGGCCTGCCGGGCGGCCGGTGAGATCCCGAGAGGGTTTTCGTTGGAGCTGAGTCGTATGGGCTCGTCCGGTGTTCTCCGCGATCGGGGGCTCGCAAGTAGTGTGGGAAGCGTCCCAGCCCCCGTCGCGCCGGCAAGACCGGCGGCGACGCCACTCCGAAGAAACGTCCGTCGCTTCATGACAACCTCCGCGGCTCTGGTCGGCTGAACGGAACGATGTGTTCCCATTCTTCGGCATCCGAGCGGGCGACCACGGCTACCACGGGCTCGGTCTCGCTCATGTTGAACACCTCATGAGGAACGCCGGGCTCAATGTATACGAAATCCCCCGCTTGATTTTCGATGACGCGCTCGAGTTCGGGGCCATATTCGTGGCGCACCCGACCCTCCAAGATGTAAAGCATCACTTCGAATCCCACGTGGATGTGCGCGAACGCTACTCCACCCGGGGGAATCGTCGCGACATTCATCGATAACGCCTTGGCGCCGACATTCTGAGCCGACATGCCCGCCTTGTACGTGATGCCGTTCCAGTCCCGACAGTTCCCGCTCCCGCGAATGGTCTTGACGCCGCCGTCCCCCTCCACGCTGCCCCGCTCGCCCAAACGCTCTCCAGTATCTCCCACGGGTCCGCTCCCTGTGGTTTCGGTGGTTCCGGAGGTATATGGTACGCCTGGGTGAGTCCTCGTGCCACTCGACGGCCCGGCCTCCTCGCCTCCCGTTCCAACGGCTTCGCCGTCAATGGGTTGCAGACAGTGTTGCGTTTCTCCAACAGTTAAAACATTTTTAGTGTCTACCCCCAAATTGGGGTGCGGCCGGGGACGCGTACCACCTCGCGTCGGGTCCGGCATGCCGTTATCACATGATAGAGTTCTCAATGAGGAGACATCACATGAGCAGGATCAGGTTCTCTCGCGGGGCGGTTTTGGCCCCCGTCATCGCGATCGTCGGGTTTTCGGGATGTGGGGTGAAACAAGGTGACATGGACGCCGAGCTCGCCAGGATCAGGAGCGAAATGCAGGCCGGCGACCAGGCGCTCGCCGATCGCATGGATCGTACGGATCGTGAAGTGGCGTCAATGGCCGGACTGTCGGATCGAATTCAGCGGCTCGAGGGTGGTCTCGAGACAATGCGCGAAGAGTTCGGCGGTCAGATCGAGCAACTACAAGCCGCAATTCGGTTCAACTCACCGGTCCACTTCGGGTACGATAGCGACCAGGTTCGTGCGGAGGATCGCGCCGTGCTGAATCGATTCGCTTCGGTTGTGAGCGAGTACTATCCAATGGCGACCATCACGGTCGAGGGGTTTGCGGACCCCGCCG
>JBFIZG010000520.1:0-2591 GCA_041604955.1 Gemmatimonadales bacterium
ATGTTTGCCGACAGATTGCGGAACGTCACAACTGTTGTGCTCAGCTTGTTCCTGGTGTTGGCAACGCCCGTGGTGACCGGAGCTCAAGAAGAGACGTCCGACGAGCCAACCGATCGGAGTCGGGCGGAGATCACCGCTCAGGTGATCAACAACCACTGGCTGGACATTCGCGTATACGCGGTTGCCGACGGGAGAACACACCGGCTCGGCCTCGTGACGAGCTATACCAACGACGAGTTCAAGCTGCCGAGTTGGTTCGCCGACGCATCACACAATACGCAACTCGTGGCATATCCCGTCGGGTCTCGGTCTCGGGTGGCGACCCCGATCTTGCTGTTGGTGCCCGGGGATATCATTGAATGGCGAGTAGAGAATAACCTGAGGCTCTCAAACGTCGCGGTGTTCACGACGGGCTGATCCCATACCTGCGCAACCGACCGCATACGGTTGCCGAACGAACGCTTACCATCCCTGCCCCGCCCACCGTTAGTTCCATCGGTGGGAGGGGCAGCGTATGATTACCCCCGTCGCACTGTCCTCAACACCAAGGTCGATCGACATGAGTCACCCCGCACGTCGGGTATTCCGCGCCACGCGGAGGTCATCCCTGGGATACCTCGTCTTCGCCAGCCTCATGGGATGCGGAGGCGAACTCGACCTGCGTGGTCCGGCTTACGTGGATCCGGCCGCCGTCGGCACGTATCCCGCCGATCCCGAGACTGTGCAAGGATGGATCGACTCGGCGGACCGCCGGAGCATCAGGGCGCACGCCTGGGATATCTGGGCAGCGATTACGGCGCCGACCGACGATCCGGCCCTTCCAGTGTGGCAAACGTGGTATTCCGGCCACGAGCTGTTCGAGATGGAGGCTGAGGTCGGCCGCCGACAGTTCCCCGACTTCGAACGCCCTCACCAGTTTACCCACAGCGAGCAGCGACGAGGTGTGATGGCCGATCCCGCGGAGCGAGCGGCCGCTTTCAACCGGTACTCGGCGAGTCTCGCCGCGAACATCCGGGCGACCGGTTTGAACAGCGCCGACACGCTGAACGCATTCAATGCGCGCTTCGACGCAACCAACGCGCCGGTCGCCGATCGCGCGGTGAGCACCTCTCGCGGAAGAATCGACGCCTCCCAGATCGTCTTGAAGCCGGTCTTTCAGCTCATTTCAGGCGCAGAGCCAACCGGCATCCCCTACTGGGCTGGCAACTCGGCCGGCACAACGACGGATACGCTGAATCCAGAACCGCACACCTGGAAGCAGTGCGTGGCAATCGATCCCACGGGCGCTGCCGCTCCCGGATCGCGCGTCCAAGTCACCTGTAACGGTGCGCTCGCGAGAATCCCCGTCGTCCCCGTGGAGTATTTCTACCACTTTACGTTGAGTGCCACGCAAGCTGAGGCATACAGTACGTTCGCTATCGGGTCCTCCGACGACATCGGTCGCGGCAGCTTCACCGATTCCCCAGCGGTCCGGGCGTTGATTCAGGAAGGGAACATCGCGTTGTTGGTGGCGATGCACGTCGCCACAAAGGAAATCGAGAACTGGACGTGGCAGACGTTTTGGTGGGCGCGCGACCCGGAAGATCCGACATACGGGGCCGACCGGCCGTCCACCGTCAGCGGCCCCTGGGCGCATTACAACATGAACACGGCGTACTACATGGTCGAGCCGCCGGGCGATCGCGCGGGGGCCGCCGTCGTGAGCTTCAACCCCTATCTCGAGACCAACCTGCGGGGCACCTATACAACCGAGAGCGGGCGCGTGGTTTCGTGGACCGGTGTCTCCTCCAACTGCATGACCTGCCACCGACTGGCGGCGTGGAAACCCAATCCTTCTGGCAGCAGCCAGCCCAACCACTTGACCCCGCGATATCGCGACAATGGGTTCATCGATCCGGCGGACGCCAACATTTTCGGTTCGTTCACCAAGCTCGACTTCCTCTGGTCGTTGACACGAGCCCAATGATGCGGCGGGGGGTGAGGTGAGGGTCCGATCGTGAGCGTACCAGGAGACAGTGGGTTCATCGGCCTTGGCGAACTTCTTTGGGACTCGTACGCCGATCTGAAGCGGCTCGGGGGGGCGCCGGCAAATTTTGCGCATCATGCATCGGCGTTGGGAGACGTAGGCATCATCGCCAGCCGCGTCGGAGCCGACCCGCTCGGCGACGAAGCCCTGGCGCAGCTCACCGCCTCGGGTCTTACAACCGCGTTTATACAGGTGGACCGCACGTTCCCGACCGGAGTAACGCAGGTACGGCTCGACCCATCGGGGGAGCCGTCGTTTACGATTCCGCCCGAGGTTGCGTGGGACCATCTGGAGTGGACGCCGGAGTGGCACGGGCTGGCGGAGAAGGCCAGGGTGATCTGTTTTGGCACGTTGGCGCTCCGGTCACCCAGCTCGAACGAAACGGTCCGACGTTTTTTGGCGAAGGCCGGACCCGACGCAACCCGGTTGTTCGATGTAAACCTCCGGCATTCGTTCTACACGGCTGCCTTGCTCGCCCGTTTGCTGCGGTTGTCTGACATCGTGAAGTTCAACGAACGGGAAATGAGTGAACTGGCCTCCGTGCTGGACCTATCGGAGTACGACA
>JBFIZG010000521.1:0-2586 GCA_041604955.1 Gemmatimonadales bacterium
CGAGTCTATGGGCCAGGTGCATCTCATAATCCTCGAGGAACGTGACCCGGCCCTCGAACGCCGGGTCGCTGGCAAACCCGTAGACATCCTGAATGATTTGCTTGCCGGCTTCATCGGCGGGATGCGCTTTGCCCGCAAAGATGATCTGCACCGGTTGCCGCGGATCCGTCAGGATCTTGCGGAGCCGGTCGGGATCGGAAAACATGAGATCCGCCCGTTTGTACGTAGCGAATCGCCGGGCGAACCCGATGGTGAATGCCTCTGGATTTAGCAGGACACCGGCGCCAACCACCCGCGCGGATTCCGGCCACTGGGTGCGCCATCGCTGGCGAGCTTCCTCGCGCACATACGCGAGCAGGCGACGTTTGAGCTCGCAGTGCACAGCCCACAGCCGCGCCGGTTCAACGTCCAACACGCGGTCCCACAGGTCCGGCTCATCGCGGCGAGCGTCCCACCCGCTTCCCATCACTTCGTCGAGCACGGGCATCAGCTCAACGGCCATCCAAGTCGCGAGATGGACCCCGTTGGTAACGTGCCCGATGGGAATCGCGGCCTCGTCGCGCTCGGGCCAAAGGCCCCGCCACATGTGCCGCGTGACCTGACCGTGTAACTGCGACACGCCGTTTACGGCGGCGCTCAGGCGAATGGCGGTCGCGGTCATGTGAAACACATCGCGGTTCTCGGGGGATCGCCCGAGGTCGAGGAATTGCTCGCGATCCACACCTAATTTCTCCCACACCGGACCGACACATGCCGTCAGTTCATCGTGCGAAAATTCATCGTGACCGGCTTCCACGGGGGTGTGCGTGGTGAACACGCTGGTCGCTCGAGTAGACTCGATCGCGTCGTCCCAGCCGAGCCCTGCAACAATCGACTCGCGCAGCCGTTCGACCAACATGAAGCTCGAGTGACCCTCGTTGGCGTGCCACGCCGACGGGTGGATGTCGAGGGCGCGGAGCAACCGGACCCCGCCAACGCCGAGCAGCCACTCCTGCCGCAGGCGCAGATCTGTCCCGCCAGAGTAAAGTCGGTGGGTGAGTTGGCGATCGTCGGGTTCGTTCTGCTCGAGATCGGTGTCGAGGAGAAAGATCGGCACCGATCCCACCGAGAGCCGCCATGCCCCGACGTGAACGTCTCGATCGAAGGTGCGCACCGTAACGGAGAGGGGGTCTCCGGAGGCAGCGAGAACTCTGACGAGCGGTGTGATCGCGAGGTCCAGCACTTCGTCGGCGTCTTGTTGCCAGCCGTCCGGACCGACACGTTGATCGAAATAGCCGCGTGTGTACAGGAGCCCCACACCGACCAACGGCACGCCGAGGTCGGAAGCCGTCTTACAATGGTCTCCCGCCAGAATCCCCAGCCCGCCCGAGTAAATGGGCACCGAATTGTGGAGACCGAATTCCGCGCAGAAGTAGGCGATGGTGTGGTTCGAGAGTTGGCCGTGGTGTTGGTGAAACCAGGTCGGCCCGCGGTCGAGGGCATGGGCCAGCGCCGCGAGTGCCCTATCGTACCGGTCGAGAAACGAGGGATTGGACGCGCACGCGGTCAGACGGGCCTGATCGGCTCGATGCAAGACCTCGATTGCATTGTGGCGTGTCCGACGCCAGGTGAGCGGATCGATTTCCTTGAAGAGTGCGCGCGCGTCGCGGTTCCAGCTCCACCAGAGGTTGCCGGCTAGTGTCGGGAGGTCCCGGACACGCTCTGGGAGCGGCAGAAGGCTAGGCGATGACTGAATCATGGTGGGGAATACTAGTCGGGGTAGGGTGGAACGCGCGAGGGGGAATCATCGGCCACGTGAGGCGGAACCCCGACCCGCGGAGACCGGCGGCGGGCTCGTGGCTTCCGCAAGAGTTTGTGCCGCGCGGCGCTCACCAGGGCCTTTGGCGTTATTCGATCCCGGCCTGGAGTCCGATCTCGACCGGTCGCGTGATTCTGGTTATGCCGGGCCGGGCGGAAGTCCGTTGTTAGGCACTGGTTACCAGATGGTGCGACAGCAAGGTGCGACAATAGTATACCAGGTGTTCTTTGGTCGTAATCGTGGAGGAACAGATACAGTACCTCACGAGCCTGTTCAGGCGACGATGGGCTCTACCGGTGCTGGTGGAGTTGGATCGGTTTGACGGTGTCGGACTGAGCACGCTCTCCCACAGGCTCTGGCAAACCAGTCGCCACGTGCTCGACGCCACGCTCGAGGACTTGGTTCAGCTCTCGCTGGTCGAACCAAGGAGGGGGACGAAGTATTTCCTCACCAGCCACGGCAAGCGGGTTGCGAGGGATGGCGCGGCACTGCTGTTTCACCTGCGCAAACTGCGGGCAGAAGACGCGGCGCTGCGAAAGTGGTCGCTACCGGTGACCTTCGCCCTTGGCCAGCAGGGAAAGCGGTTCAACGACCTCAAGAGGGCTCTTCCCGGAATCACGGCCAGGGTCCTCGCAATTCGTTTGAGAGCTCTTCAGCGCAAGGAATTCGTGTACCGGTTCGTGTTCTTTACGTATGCTCCCCGAACTTTCTACCAACTGACACCAAGGGTGCGACGGATCATCCCCTTGTTGGCTCGCCTTTCGATGCACGCGCCTCCGGCAAGCAAC
>JBFIZG010000522.1:0-2583 GCA_041604955.1 Gemmatimonadales bacterium
CGAGACCCCCGACCTGCTGATGGTGGTGCTCTATGTCGTATTTATCGTGTCGCTCGGCTTCTACTTCGCAAAGCGGACGGCGACTACCGATGATTACTTCCTCGCCGGTCGATCGCTCACATGGTGGCTCATTGGGTTCTCGCTCTTTGCGTCCAATGTTTCCTCGAGCACGCTCGTTGGCTTGTCGTCCGCCGCGTTCAGCTCAGGGATTTCCGTCTACAACTATGAATGGATGGCGGCCCTGGTCTTAATTGTGTTCCTGGTCTTCTTCCTGCCGTTTTACCTGAAGACCCGCGTGTTCACGATGCCGGAGTTCTTGGAACGACGCTTCGATCAGCGCTCGCGATACTACTTTTCGGCCCTGCTGGTCTTGATGAATATCGTGATCGACACCGCGGCCGCCCTGTACGCCGGAGCGCTCGTCGTGCAGATCATCTATCCGCAAATCCCACTCTGGCAGTCCGTGGTCGTGTTAGGGATCCTGGCCGGCGTGTACACGATTGCGGGCGGCCTGAAGGCGGTGGTGTACACCGACGCCGTACAAGCGGTCCTGCTGCTCATTGGCGCGTTTCTGGTGGCCGTGCTGTCGTTCAATGCCATTGGCGGCTCGTGGGCCGACGTCGTCGCCAACGTCCCGGCGGAAGACCTATCAATCATTCGCCCCGCCTCGGACCCGGTCATGCCGTGGCCCGGACTGATTACCGGTGTCTTTCTGCTCGGGTTCTACTTCTGGGGTACCAACCAGTTCATGGTGCAACGTACCCTTGCTGCGAAAGACCTGAGCCACGGCCGCGGCGGCGCGCTCTTTGCCGGTCTGCTCAAACTCCCGATCATTTTCATCATGGTATTGCCCGGTATCTTCGGCCGCCTCCTCTATCCTGCGGCGGAGTACCCGGCCCTGGCCGCGAATTCGGATCTCATCTTTCCGACGTTGATGTTCGATCTGCTCCCGGTCGGCATCCGCGGCCTGATCATCTCGGCGTTGGTCGCGGCAATCATGTCCAGCGTGGACTCTACGCTCAACTCCGCGTCCACACTCGTGACGATGGATTTCATCAAGAAGCTGAGACCGAACACACCCAATCACAGCCTGGTCATTGCCGGTCGGATCGTCACGTTCGTGTTCATGACGCTCGCGATTCTGTGGGCGCCCCAGATCATCAAGTTCCCGAACATCTGGACGTATCTCCAGCAGATGTTAGCCTACCTCGCGCCACCGGTCGTGGCGTGCTTCTTCGCCGGTGTGTTCTGGAAACGCGCAAACGGGCACGGCGCGTTTGCGGCGCTCATCGTGGGACACGTTGCGGCAGCCGTTTTCTTTGGCCTTGCGATTACGGGGGCGATTATCGTTCAGACGCAGGCACTCACGCCGGAGCAGGCACAGATGGCCGCGTCGGGAACGCCCGTGATCCATTTTCTGTATCTCGCGCCGATGCTCCTGGTGATCGCACTCGTTGCCATGGTGACCGTGAGTCTCGCAACGGAGAAACCCGATGAAGAGGTCGTGCGCTCCCTGACGTGGTCGCCCTCGGTTCTTGCAGAGGAAGGTCCGGCACTCGCGCTGCTCCCCTGGTACAAGAACTATCGGTACCAGTCCGCGGCGATGCTCGTGCTCATCGCGATCTTCGTCATCGCGTGGTGGTGAGGAACATGGAGCGCCGGCACCGCCGCTCGTTGCCACGAGCGCATGCGGGAGCTTCAGCGCAGCAGCATCAGTCGCTGGTGCCCTTGCCGACTCCGGCGCTGTCGCGGATCGTCACCCAATCCGTGCGTACCTTGTCCCACTCCTGAATCACGAACCCATGTCGCTCGAGGAGATCGCGGATCTGGCCGGGGCCGAACCCCGCCACTTCTTCGAGGATGGGGACTAGCACGCTAAGCGCATCATCGCTGATCACCGTACGCTTGGCGATCTGTGCGATGTCCGGGGCTTCCGAAGCCGCGATCGTGAACCCCTCGCCACGGTTCACATGAAGCATGACGTGGATGTCCGAGCTGCCGTCACCGAGATACACGATCTGGTTCCGCGGAACGGCGAGCGAGCGTCGTAGCTCCTCAACCGCAGCAACCTTGCCATAGCCCGCGGTCACTCGGACGACGGAATCGATTTCCTCCGACTCGGGATCGTAACTGAATCGCGTTCCAAAGATGTGGTCTGGTTGGACAATCCCCTCCAACGCAGCGTGAATGACCTCTTCAGGAGCGGCCGACACAACGTAAAAGTCAAACTGGTACCCCGCGATGCCACGCTTTAGGAGCTGGGTCAGCAAGCCCACGTTCTGCTTGAGTTGGATGCGCCGGCCCACCTCCGCAAGGTGTTCCTTGCGCACACTCCGAAACTCCGGATCGTGCCGCAGGAGATATGCCAACTCCGCGCCCTGCTGCACCAGGTTCAGGTGCGCCAGCCGCTCAACTCGTTCCGGAAAACCGGAGATCCCGAGCATCTCGCTCAGCACGATGCCCGAATCGTCAAAGCTCAACGTCTTGTCGAAATCACTCACTACCAGATACTGCTTCATGTCGCATGCAACTCCCTACAAACAAAAGACCTATACGAACCCTTCCGATCGGTCCCCTTCGTGA
>JBFIZG010000523.1:0-2576 GCA_041604955.1 Gemmatimonadales bacterium
ACTGCGGTGACTAACATGCCGCGCTTTAGGGAGATGTTGCCAAAAATCACGTTGAGAAGTTGGAGAAGATCCGTCCCGATCAGTGCACCCGGAAACGAGATGACCGCTTGGCTCCACTCGCCTTCTCCTCGAGCGACATGCTCCACACGCCCAACCATAATCCGCTCGGCGTCGGACTCGAGACATCGTCCCGGCAGCTCGACGCTTTGTTCCAAGGCAATGTCCTCAGCCGCGGCGGCCGGATCGCCGTGCTCGGTCAGCGCAAGACGGTAGGTGATTCGTAACCGGTCGTCAGACGAGATCGTCACAAACGCATCCGTGGGTTCGATTGGAGAGTCGCCGGCGTTCGAAGCGCCGACGTGCAGCCCTTTGCAGACTCATCGGACGGATTGCCCCGACGATAATGAAGATGAATGTGACGGCCCGGGCTTGGGATGTCCACTGGATCGACCCCAGACGGGTGACCGCTGAAGTGACGTCTGCCACGGCGCGCGGAGGCTGGGGGGCGGTTAGCTTTTCCAAGAGGCAACCCAGGAACCGAGACTCTCAGCAGGGTGCTGGAGCTAGACCGCTTGGGTCCCGCACCCGGAATGCGTACCTTACGCTCGAAGCGGGTGAAGACGACAATGAACGACGAGGTACCATGCAGCTAGACGATCAGTTCGAGCCGGAAGACGGCGAGCAATCCGAGACGCCGGTCGCGTTCGTGTCGACGCAGGAGCCGGTGAACCTCCGGGTTTCGAGGGTCGAGGACGATCGCATGCCGGAAGGGATGATTTGCATGGGCACGTTCTTCGACGACCGGCTCATTGCCAGAAGCGCGGTCACCCCGGAGGCATTGGCCGAGTTGACGGACCGAAACGTCTTTCAAACACCGGTGCGATTGGCGTTGGCGGCTGTCGAAGAGGAACCGGGACTCCAGTGCCGCTTGTTTGCGCTGCTCCCGCTCGAACAACTCCAAGCAGCTCAGGAAGATCCTGACGAACCGTGGGCCGCGAGCGTGCCGCGGTACGAGGATGCGGTCGAAGAGCCCGAGGATGAAGACGCGGTCGCCTCCATCCTCCTCGGCCACATCGTCCGGTTCGAGAAAGACCGGAAGCACGCGAGCGATCTCGCCGCCGAAGCAGCGGATGTGTTGCGAACGATCCTGAGTGACGACCACCCACTGACCGACGTGGTCGACAAGCTGTTGGACGACTTGCTCGGCGACGCGTAGGAACGCTCTCCCGCCACTCGCGTTTTCACTCCGCAAACCAACAAGAAATTCAGCGTAGTTGCGATGCAAAAACGTGCACTCGTATGCACGAGAATGTTTGCATTGTTTGAACTGATTTTTGGCACACAAACATGTGTCGCGGAACACGGCGGCACGACACGTGTTCGGGCACTTTGTGCCGTCACTTGCGCGTTAGCCGTAGAAGCTCAGACGACGGCCTACTCGAACAACGAACGGTGGATGAAACTCCTGCTGGTTCACTGCGACCTTCCGCCCCTGGAAGAGTACCTCGAGCGGATCTCCGCCGACACAGAAGATCCCGATGAAATCCGTCAGCTTGCACAGCTGACGATGCGATATGTTTGGGCGCGCGAAGAATTGCTGCGCTACGCGACGACGCTCGGCGGCAAGGTATCCACCAACTAGCGCACGGACCACGGAGCCGTGACGACGCGCCGTACGCGCACCTCGACCGCGAATCCGAGTCGGGTCGCCCACTTCGTGATCTCGGACACATCGCCAAACACGTTCGAAGTTGAGGGTTGGAGCGAGCCCCCAGGTCGACGAGCCCCGGACCCGAGTGGAGAGAAGTCTCAATCATGATGCAGGAACGACACGTAGCAGCAATCATTGCGGCACTACTGGTTCGGAAATCCGACGGGAGCCTCCCTTCGGACGGCCAGATTCACGTTGCGGTCAACAAGGCGTGGGAGATCATGCGGTGGAGCGGCGGCGCCGATCGGCGGAAAAGCGACCGCCGTGTTCGGAACATTCCAGTCGCTGTCGACCGTCGGACCGGCATGGAGCGTCGCGATGAACCGTCGGCCATGGCGCCTGAGCCCGAGACGCAGGAAGTGGCAGAAGGGTAGCTCGGGGCCCCGTCCCCGCCCCATCCTCGCCCCTCTCGCACAACCAACTCCTCGGGCGCCCAGCCGGACGGGCGGCGCCTGGTGTTACCTCTCGTCCCCAGCTGCTTCGCGACGGATCGTCGCCCATCGGGCGAGCCGTTTCGCCATCTCGGCTTCGAATCCCTGATCTGTCGGGCGATACCACTCGGCGTCGATCAGCGGCGCCGGCAGGTACGTCTGCCCGGCCGCGAGTCCTTCTCGTTCCGCGTGGTCGTAGCGGTACCCCTTTCCGTAGCCCAATGTCGTCATGAGCGCCGTGGGCGCGTTACGTAGGTGCATTGGCACCTGCTCCGCCGGATACCTTGCGGCGGCGTCCATGGCTCGGGACCAGGCTTCGTACACGCGATTCGATTTGGGACACGTCGCGAGATAGATCACGGCTTGCGCTACGGCGAGGTCTCCTTCGGGCGACCCCAAGAACGCGTACGCCTCCTTGGCGGCCAGGGCCAGGG
>JBFIZG010000524.1:0-2576 GCA_041604955.1 Gemmatimonadales bacterium
ACTAGAACCTTAGAGCAACAATTTCGGGACCCTGTATCAAGGGATCCTGCGTCGCAGGGAGGACGCCTCCCGGACGAGTGCGGAGCGAGACCTGTCCCAGAACGGATGACGGTCGCCCCGCTTTTTCACTGCCTGCGAACAGGCACGGATCGGTTACTGAACGTCGGACAAATACGAGATCTGCGCAATTGAGAACTATGCCTAGAACGATAGCGTTGGACAAAATCCGTAACATCGGCATCATGGCTCATATCGACGCCGGCAAGACGACGACGACGGAGCGGATTCTGTTCTATACCGGCCGCACCTACAAGCTGGGTGAGGTGCACGACGGTACCGCCACGATGGACTGGATGGAGCAGGAACAGGAACGCGGCATCACGATTACGTCAGCCGCGACCTACTGCGAATGGAGCCGGTTCGGCGAGCCGTACCAGATCAACATCATCGACACGCCTGGCCACGTCGATTTCACCGTCGAAGTCGAGCGCTCCCTTCGGGTACTCGATGGCGCCGTCACGTTGCTCGACGCTGTTGGTGGCGTCGAGCCGCAAACGGAAACCGTCTGGCGACAAGCCGACAAATACGGTGTTCCACGGATCGTCTTCGTCAACAAGATGGATCGGGTGGGCGCCGATTTCGATCGGTGCCTCTCCATGGTTCGAGATCGGCTCGGCGCGCGGGCGTTCCCCGTACAGTACCCGCTGGGCAGCGGTGAGTTGTTTACCGGGCTCATCGACGTAGTGCGGCAGGTCGAGGTTGTGTATGACGTGGAATCCAAGGGCGCTGACTGGTACGAGGGCGAGGTGCCCGAGGCGTTCAAGGACAAGATCGCCGAGCTTCGGCATGAACTCGTCGAAGCAGCCGTCGAGCACGACGAAGAACTGCTGCACAAGTACTTGGAGGGCGAGGAAATCACCGAGGAAGAGCTCCGGCGCGCCATCAGGAACGCTACCATCCGCGGTGAGCTGATTCCCGTCTTTTGCGGAGCCGCGTTCAAGAACAAGGGCGTCCAGCGACTCCTCGACGGCGTCATCGATTACCTCCCGAGCCCAGTCGACGTGCCCGCGATTCAGGGGCACCTTCCGCATCACGACGAAACGTTCATCAAGCGCCAGCCCGATGACGACGAGCCGTTCAGCGCGCTTGCCTTCAAGATCGCCACCGATCCCTATGTCGGAAAGTTGACGTTCTTCCGTGTGTACTCCGGCGTGCTGACGTCCGGATCGTACGTGTACAACTCCACGAAGAATCGCAAAGAGCGAATCGGTCGACTGTTGCAGATGCACGCGAACAAGCGTGAGGAGATCGACGAAGTCCGCGCAGGTGACATTGCCGCCGCAATCGGATTGAAGGACACGCGGACCGGTGACACGCTTTGCGACAAGGACCATCCGATCATCCTCGAGGTGATGCGTTTCCCGGAGCCCGTCATCTCGGTCGCGATCGAGCCAAAGACGAAGGCAGACCAAGACAAACTAAGCAGCGCGCTGCAAAAACTCTCCGAAGAAGATCCCACGTTCCAAGTTCGCACCGACCAAGAGACCGGCCAGACCATCATTTCGGGCATGGGCGAGCTCCATCTCGAGGTGCTGGTGGTCCGCATGAAGCGCGAGTTCAAGGTCGAGGCGAACATCGGGCGTCCGCAGGTGGCCTATCGCGAGACGATTCGCAAACGCGTCGAAGGGGTAGAGGGCAAGTTCGTCCGCCAGTCCGGCGGTCGCGGCCAGTACGGGCACGCGGTCATCAATCTCGAGCCGAACGAGTCGGGTCGTGGATTTGTCTTCGAAGACAAGATCGTTGGTGGATCGATTCCGCGAGAGTACATCGGGTCGGTAGAGCAAGGTGTCAAAGAGGCGCTCGAGAGCGGCGTGTTGGCGGGGTACCCGGTGGTCGACGTCAAAGTCGAGCTCATTGACGGCAGCTCGCACGAGGTCGATTCCAACGAAATGGCCTTCAAGGTCGCGGGCTCGATGGCGTTCAAAGCGGCGGCCAAGGCAAGCGGGCCGATCCTACTGGAGCCGGTGATGGACGTGGAAGTCGTCACGCCGTCGGAGTACATGGGGGATGTCGTGGGCGACCTGAACAGCCGGCGCGGCAAGATCGGCGGCATGGTGCAACGGGGCGAGGCGCAGGTCATAGGCGCCAGCGTTCCGCTAGCGGACATGTTTGGTTACGCGACGGAGTTGCGCTCGCTCACGCAGGGGCGGGCGGCGTATTCGATGCAATTTTCTCATTACCACCAGGTCCCGGCGTCGAAAGCCGAAGAGATCATCAGTAAGGTCAGGGGCTAGGAGAGGAGATTATGGCGAAGGCAAAGTTTGAGCGGACGAAGCCGCATGTGAACGTGGGGACGATTGGGCACGTGGATCATGGGAAGACGACGTTGACGGCGGCGATAACGAAGCTGCAGGCGGCGCGGGGGTTTGCGGATTTTGTGGCGTTTGATCAGATCGACAAGGCGCCGGAGGAGCGGGAGCGGGGGATCACGAGTGCGACGGCGCATGTGGAGTATCAGACGGGGGAGCGGCACTACGCGCACGTGGACTGTCCGGGGCACGCGGATTACGTGAAGA
>JBFIZG010000525.1:0-2550 GCA_041604955.1 Gemmatimonadales bacterium
GGCGTCGAGCCGCTCACCGGTCGTGAGTCCGTCGATGCTTCTGGCCGATGTCCCCTGTTCCAGCACGTATTTGAGCGCCCCCACCCTGACCATAAAAACCTCGTCCATGTTCGACGCGAAGATCGAGAGGAACCGAACGCGTTCCAGCAGGGGCACCCGTGGATCCTCCGCCAGCTCCAGGACGCGGGAGTTGAACGCGAGTTGACTCAAGTCACGGTTGATGAATTGTTCGGGATCGGGCCGATCGACGTCCAACGCCTTCTTCGGCAGCGCGGGATCGGCGACGGCAGGTGTGAGTATCTCCGGAACCGGCATCTCGTCCGACAAATAGAGCGACATCGATTCGGGGACCGGCGCGTGAACGGCCCACACCGGACGCTCGTCCATCAAGTCCGACCGCGTCGCAAGATGGAGCGCCGCGAGCGTTCTCGCGTCACGAACGGACGGCGACCCGACGAGGGAAACCGCCTGTTGAAGGAGGAGCCATTCGAGCGGTGAGCCTGGGTTTCGCGCAGCGGGAATCCGGCGGGCGAGCCACACTTCCATTGCCGGCCGGTCGCCGACGGCCCTTGTCGTTCCCAGCCGCCGCAGCTGCGCCTCGCCGCTCCCAAACACCTCACGGAGCAACTTGCGGCAGCCGTCTTCACCGCTTCCAGGCCCCGACAAGACCGTCAACACGCCTTGCTTCACGCTCAAACCGATGCGGCCCAAATCGAAGGGGAGGATCGCCACCTCTCGCGCCGAACGTACTGCATCCTCCAACGACTCCAGGTCCTTCGCGGCGAAGAACGCGCGGGCTCTCGCCAGCTTGTCGCCCAGGACCACCCACGTTCTATATCGCCGTTCCAGCTCGCGCGACACGCGCGTGACGTCCGGACCACCAGTTCCGATTCGACGAATCGTGATCTCGTAGAACGACCCCGCTCGCTCCCCGGCGCGGACGATGACGGTATCATGATGAAGTTCGAATAGCGGACGGAACAACCAACGGTGGCGCGCCGTGCGTACGACCCGATCCGTCTCCAGTTCAACGCGGGGGCTCAGACGATCGGGGTCGACGATCGCCTGAAGAATCCGGACCACGTCGTTGTCGTCTTCGAAGGGGCTCTCGCCGTCCGGGGCGATCGTCGCCGTAAAGACGTTCCCCTGATCGGGACCCCCGCGCGGCGTTTCGCGAATCTTCAGGGTGAGATTCCCGACACCGCCTGACGCGATACGAACGCGACAGACGACACCGCGTTTCTCCAGCATGCGGTCTGCGGTGTCGTAGTACACGTCTCGGTGAAACACACGGTGTGAGCCCCCGCTCCTGAGACCGAGAGGCAGCGGGTCACGCAGAATCTCCTCGAGCACCGCCGCGTCCGGCACGCCGACCCTCAGAACGGAATCGCGACCCATGTCAGCGAGGACCGATGCGTGCAACACGCATCTGCGTGGACCCCATCACGAGGCGGTGCGCGGCTCGAGAAACATCGAGAACACCTCCGATCGTCCACCTCCTTCATCAACGGCCACCACGCCCAGTCTCTGTCGTCCGTTCTCGAGAAAATCGATGCGCATGTACCCGGCGACGTCTCTACAGAAGAGCCAATCCGCCGGACAGCCAACCGGCGATGTGTGACCGTAGACGCCGGCCCCACTCACGAGCGCGAATCTCTCGCGCTGACCGAGAATCACTTGGAGCGAATGATCGTGGCCGCCAGCGTAAATCAACGGAGGGTGTTGCGCGAACGCGGAGCGGAGCGAATCTCGCATTTGTCGGTTCCGCGGTCCCGACATGTCTTGCGAGGAGACACCCAGGTACCGCGCCAGCGGATAGAGCGAACCAATCACTGGCAACGGTATCCACAACCGGCGGTCGAGCGCGCGCAAGGGGAATACGTGTGCGTCCCAGTCAAAGTATCCCCCGTGGGCTCCCGCACTCCGAATGGGGTGGTGCGCCAACACAACGGTGGCGCGCCCGCCAGCTTCCTGCAGCGCGCGCCGTACCGAGTCGGTCACTTCCGCCTCGGAGTCGGTCGGGCAGTCCGAATCGGGATGCGTGGGCTTTGGGCCACCATGGAGCCACCACTGGGAATCCAAGAGGAGGAGACGTGCGGTACGACCCACGTCTCTGACCGCCGGCCCGGGACACCCGTTTTGCGGCAACAACTCGGCAAAACCGGCGCCGTACTCTTGGATGTACCGCGTTTGCCGCCGCATTGCTTCCCAGCCACCCGCCCCCCGCTTTTCCCAGTCATGATTGCCAGGCACGAAGATCGCTGACACACCGGGCACGCGCACGGCTTCGAGCTGTCCGTCGAGCTTGCGTTCGGCCTCGGCTCGGGCCGGATCGGCTGAAGCGGGAAGACCACGCGGGTAGATATTGTCACCCAGGAACACCACGACCCGACGAGTCGCGGAGGTGGCCAAGTCGGAGGAGAGCGCCGCGAGGACGGGCTCGAACCCGGGAGCTGGTTCCCCGGCGTCGCCAATTAGGTAGAGCGTGACATCCACGCTGTCGGGAGACGCGGCCGGCACGAGTGTTGGGATAGGGCCCGTCCCTCCCAC
>JBFIZG010000526.1:0-2549 GCA_041604955.1 Gemmatimonadales bacterium
GCGATCCGGAGATTTCCTGCTGGCGCTGATGCTTATTGTCATTGCCGGGCTGTCGGACGCGCTTGACGGCTATCTGGCAAGAACATTTGACTGGAGAACCAGACTCGGCGGTCTGCTAGACCCGTTGGCGGACAAGCTGCTACTGGTCATGGTCATTCTGACATTGACGTTTATGGGCTTGACGCCCGTTTGGCTGGCGTTTGTTGTGATCGGCCGTGACCTTGTCATAGTCTCCGGAGCGATGGTCTATCACTATTTGATCGGGCCCGTTACGCCGGACCCGTCACTAATCAGCAAGATCAATACCGTATGCCAGTTGATTTACATCATTGCCGTGATCGGACGTCAGGCGATTGACTGGCCACCGGAGTTCGGCGTCCTGATTGCGCTGGCTGCGGTGTTGTTTACGAGCGTCGTCAGCGGCCTTGACTATGTCATCCGCTGGAGCACCAAAGCGGCTGCTCACCGCGGCGGATGATATCCGGCAATATTGTCGCAGGACAAAAGGGTTTAGAGTGGAGTGTTCTCTTTTCGCGCGTCTTGAAAAACCGATCTCGAGCACTCTGAATCCTTGGTCCATTGTATGCTGAACGTATGCTCTACACCGTCGAAAAACCCTCCGACGCGTGCGCCTGTGTCTTTAAGGGGAGCTGCCGGGCATTGGGGATTAAGGTTTAACTCATCTCCCTTTCTTAGGCACGGATGTCATGCCCCGGCGGGCATGGGCACGGCCCCGCTCGTGTCTGTCCTATCTAATGCCCCTAGGCGTTGCCATTTCAGCCACGAAGACACCCGTCACGGCACCGATTCCCGGACTTTCAATCGCGGGGGAACGCGATCACCGCTGATGTCATGCCCCCGAAGCGCATCGAAAAATGCTCGATTACGGAAAAAAGGACGGTTATCCCTCCTGTACCCCAGCGGCGCGGCGTCTGCGAAGTGCAATCAAGTTCAAGACGGCTCGATTCTGGACCAGGTCAGAACAGGCCCTTCCTCTTACATTCTCCTCCTGACCGCGGTATCCTGAATTACGGCCAAAAAGAGCACTTCGGCCAGGCACGGATGCGCATCAATCCACAAGAATGAGGTGCGCCATGCATACCACCAAGACAGTCCTGACCGCACTCGCCCTGTGCGCGCTCTATACACCCGCCTCCGCCATCGAGCCGCTCGCCACCTACGACGCGTTCAACGGGGACCGGATCAATCCAGATCTCTGGATCGGGACCGGCGTCAACGAGTTCACCCTGGACGTGGTGCGCGCAGTCGAATCGGGCGACTTGCGGCTTGCCAATCGGAGCTACGGCGACCGCACAGTTACCGGCGGTCGCGTCAATCGCAACGTCCGGCTGCGCTTTTCGAACAGCAACGCGGTGCACACCGTTGCGGGCCTGTTCCGAGTGAATAGCCTTGAGCTGGTTGGCTGCAGCGTTGGCACCGGTACCTCGACGCAGGCGGAAATTCGCATTGACGGCTACTTCTTCAACGACGGCACCAGCAGTGGACCTGGCGACGAGACCGGGGACGTGTGGATCCAGATCCGCCTCGACCGGAACACGAGTTCGACCCTGCCAGCGGGTCGGATGCGGGTCACGGCCAACGTGTTCCACTGTCAGGATCCGGTGTGCAACACCGGGCCGGACCTCCTCTTCGACACCACCTCGCTCGGCACCGTGAATATCGGCGAAACGGTGTTTCTAGCGGTGATTTGGGACGCCGACAACGACCGGTTCATCTTCTTTCGCAATGGATTCGCCCCGCTTTCGTACACCTACACGGGCGACGTTGTCACCGACGCGAACCCACCCGGCTCCATCTTCGGCAAGACGCTGACCAACCGGGCACGTGTCGAGAACTGCATACCCGACCCTGGCCCCATGGGTCACATGGACGCCGTCATCGGTCAGGTGTGGGTTAACGAATCGGCGGCGCCGCCGTGATTGACCAGCGTGGGGCGCGGCACGCACCACCAGCGAAAAACGGCAGATGGTAGCGAAGAACGGCGTGGAGACGCACGTCTCAGTTGAAGTCAACCCGTAACGCAAGCGATCAACGAGATCAGCGCACCCGCCGATGTCGATACCGTGCCGATGACCGCGGAAAAATCCCCGCTTCTACATTGGGAAGCGGGGATTTTAGAGCGCTGACTCCCGGTTGGTGCCTGAGACTCTCGGTTGCCGTCGGGTGAATAAACCTTTATTGAGACCCTTTGGCTTCAGGCCGATGGCTCTGAAAGAGCCCACGAACCTAGGCCAAACCTCGTGTGGCTTCTAGGAATTCGTCACCGTTTTTGACGGAATGCTTGCAAAGGGTTTGCAAGTTGCCGAGACGGGTAGCGATCACTATTAGAAATTTGGCGGAGAGGTAGGGATTGTCTCGGGTACATCCCTGTACCCTTGCCCTTCGGGCGCATTTCGTGCGACAAAATCGGCGTTCTAAAACTCGGCACCCCTGCCTCGCTAAGAACCCAGCCATCGCAATCCCTGGCGATGGCCCTCGACCGGGCGATTGGTTCACTGGACCAATCGCTTTTCCGGTCTCACCCTACC
>JBFIZG010000527.1:0-2541 GCA_041604955.1 Gemmatimonadales bacterium
CGCCAGATTCGTGATCAGCAGATGTCAGATCAGCAAGCCCTCGAGTTGCTCCAGCCGCTGCATAGCTTCGAGGTGTCGAACTACATCTACCGCAACGACGGTGATTTGACGTTCACGAACACGACCCGAGCTTGGGGAATGGAGCACCCGGGATTCTCGTACGGTGCTGCTCACGCGGACCTCGATAACGACGGCCGGCTCGATATCGTGGTCAATAACATCGACGCGCCTGCGTTTATCTATCACAACGTCGAACACGTGGAGGGCACCAGTCACTTCCTGCAAATCGTACTTGACGGGGAGGAGCCCAATAGGCGCGGTTTGGGGTCAACGCTGATTCTGAAGGCGGCAGGACGACAGCAGTACATCCACCACACCCCGTATCGGGGGTACGCCTCCACCATGGATGACCGGGTCCATTTTGGGCTGGGTGATGCGACGCGTGTCGATAGCCTCGAAGTCGTGTGGCCCGACGGACGCTATCAACTTCTGATCGATTTGCCCGCGGACAGCGTGGTGACCGTGAAGCAGGCGGATGCGACGGCGAACGCCGGGCCGAACCCTCCGGCCCTCAGGGGCAAGCACGTGTTCCAGCCATTCGATGTTGACAAGGGATTGACGTACGCGCATCAAGACAAGGCGTTTGTCGATTACAGTGTGCAGCCCCTGTTGCCGCATATGCTTTCCAGACAGGGGCCTCAGCTTGCCGTCGGTGATGTGACGGGTAATGGCTTAGATGACGTCTACGTTGGTGGTTCGGCGGGTTTCCCAAGTACGCTCTTCCTTCAACGAGAGGACGGCAGGTTCGTCGAGTCCAGTCACGGCCAGCCGTGGATGGAGGACCGCGAGTACGAAGACTCCGGAGCGCTATTCTTCGATGCAAACGGAAATGGGATGTTGGATCTGTACGTGGCCAGTGGGGGGTATCATCTCTCACCCGTTTCAGATTTGCTGCAAGATCGCCTGTATCTCAATCAGGGGAACGGCGTATTCGCCAAGGCAATAGACGCCTTGCCGCCGATGGCGACCAGTACCGCCAGCGTGGTCGCCGGCGACTATACGGGCGACGGTCGGCTCGATCTCTTCGTCGGCGGTCGTCTGTTACCCAGGAACTACCCTTATCCGGTCCGAAGTTATGTGTTACGCAACGACGGCGGTCGCTTCACGGATGTCACGGACGTAGCGGGCCCCGACCTCATACGGCCCGGTGGGATGATCACCGATGCGGTGTGGCTGGATTTTACTGGCGACGAGCGGCTGGACCTGGTAACAGTAGGCACGTGGATGCCGGTGCAGTTTTATGAAAACGATGGCATGCGGCTGCGAGACGTCACGCGGTCAATGCGACTGCCGCCGATGCGGGGTTGGTGGTTTAGCCTCGAAGCCGGAGACTTCAACGGCGACGGTCATTTGGATCTGGTGGCCGGGAATCTGGGGTTGAATTACACGTTCACGACGTCCGCGGAGAGCAAGTTTGGCGTCTATGCGGCCGACTTCACTGGGAACCTGACCACCGATATCGTCTTCACGCAGGAGATTGGTGGGACCGAATATCCCTTCTTTGGCTTCGCAAAGCTCGGCAGGGACATCTACACCATCGGTGTGAGGTTTTCGACCTATGAGTCGTTTTCAAACGTGTCGGTGCAGGACGTCTTCAGCTCGTCCCAATTGGATCAAGCCATCCACTACCAGGCAGATACATTTGCCAGCGTCTATTTGGAGAACAGCGGAAACCAAACCTTCGCGTCAGCGCCGCTCCCCAATGCTGCACAGATATCACCGATCAAGGAGATCATTTCCCATGACGTGGATGGCGATGGGTATCTCGATCTGATTTTGGCGGGGAACTTGTACAACGCCGAACCCAACGTTCCGAGGGGCGATGCGGGCAAGGGACTCTGGCTGAGAGGCGACGGCGATGGCAACTTCACGCCGATTCCTCCGTTTGAGAGTGGTCTCATGGCTCCCCTGGAGGTCACGGATATGTCGCTGATCGCGACCGCAACGGGACAAGCCGTCGTGGTGGCCAATAACAGCGATTCACTCCAGGCCTTTACGCTCGAGCGACGCTGATTCCGCTCGGTGCGGCCGGTGTCACGAACACTCGTTCTCCCACTCACGAAAAACCCGGCCCCGATGACGTCGGGACCGGGTTCGTTCGTGGGCGGCGGGTGGGCCGCTCTATCGACCTAAGGCGTGCTTACCACCCGGGATTCTGCTGCAGGCGGTCCTCACCCTCAACCCGGCTCAATTCAATCTGAATGGGCGGGATTGGGAACAGCAGATGTCGCGCTGAGACAGCGCTCGCTCCACCGAGGAACACTCTCCGTCCCGCTTCAACGGCGATGTAGGCATTCAGCACCTGTTCGGCCATGCCCCAGCGTCGTAAGTCGAAGAACCGCTGCCCTTCCATGGCCAACTCGAGCCGTCGCTCATACCGGACGGCCGTTCTGGCGGCGTCCTGGTCGGTCCAGGGTCCCGGGTACAGACCGACCTCGTAGTCTGCCCAAGTGATCGAAGGATCATCGATCGGCACGGCGA
>JBFIZG010000528.1:0-2520 GCA_041604955.1 Gemmatimonadales bacterium
AAATAGAATTTGTCGGGCTCCGCGTACTCGAACCGCATGATACGATTGCGTTGCGGCACCAGGTGATAGTGCTCCTGAAACGGCGGCCGCACTCGATAGACGTCGCCCTCTTGCTGGACCACGCGGTCGAAGGCAAGTGTCTCAGGGGCGTACATGTCCCGCACGGACTTCACCTTGTTGTTCGCCACGTACAGATCCAGATCGCCGTCGCCGTCGACATCGGCCATGGTCATGGTGGTGCCGTACAACCCCGGGACCAGGCCGGCTTGTTCGGTCTGTTCCTGAAACACGCCCCGCCCATCGTTCACGAATAGGGAGAGCGGCCCACCCAACGACGCGAGGAGGAGATCCACGTCGTCGTCGCCGTCCACGTCTGCAAACATGGCGCCGGTGGAGAAACGGTCTGCCGCCGCAACGTCGGCGGCCTGCGTGACGTCTTCAAATCGCCAACCACCCAGGTTCTTGTATAGCACGTTGGCGCCGTCCATACGGCTGAAGTAGAGGTCGGTCAAACCGTCGCCGTCGACATCGCCCGCCGTGACACCGGAGCCGTTCAGATAGTGTTGGTTGTCGAGCATCTGCTGCTCGGTGACGGAGTTCTGAAATGTGATGCCGGTTTTTCCTGGTGACAGTTCGGTGAATCCGTCGTGACCGCGGCGGGACACGCCGAGTTCGCGCCAACGGTAACCGGGTTCGTCATGCCACTCGCCAGGTCCGGGCGCTCCGCATCCGGCAAGCGCGATGACGGTTGCAGCCAGAACGAGCGACGTCCGGCGACTGCACCACTCGGCCAGCAACAACTTGCGGCGACACGAGCCGGCAAAGATCCAACTGATGCTGAGCACGCTGCTACAACCCTTCCACCGCGAACCGTACGGATCTCAGCTCGAGTCGCTCTGCCGTGGGATCGCCCTCGCGAATTCGATAGATGCGGTTCATCTCGAGGTCGCGGTACACGTCGGTGTTGCCGGTGACAGGCCACGTGACTCTGATCGTCGTGATACTCGTTGCCTGACCGAGGCCGATTTCTTGAATGAGGCTGTTGGCGCCAAAGCTCCCTCCGCTCGACACCACGCGATGGATGTCGCGAGGTCCCGCCGCAGTCTGAACGGAAACCGAAATTCGGGCGCCGATGGCGGAGCGGTTGCTTGCCACCCCTTCGAGTTTGAGGGTGACCCACGCGTTACCGTGGCCGGGGTTCTGAAAGAGAACGTTGTACGCGACGTCGCCCTCGTAGGCGCCGCCCATCACGGCGTAGATGTCCTGATCGCCGTCCAGATCCAGGTCGCCAAACGAGATCCCGTGCCCCTTTTGCAGGTGTCCGAACCCACCGGCGGTGGTGACGTCCTGAAAGACGGATCCATCGTTTCGGAACATGCGATTCGGAACCAGCGCGCGAAAATCCATGTCACCGGTGCCCAGGTAGAAATCCAGGTGACCGTCGTTGTCGAGGTCGCCGAAGTTTGCGCCCATGGCTATGGAGATCCGGTCAAGACGCACCGCCTGCGTGACGTCGGTGAACGTGCCGTCACGATCGTTCCGATAGAGCCTGGGCACCTCGGACGCATGGGGTAATCCCAGATACTCGTTGGCGAGGTCACCGAACGTCGTACGGTATCCGGAGACGAAGAGATCGAGCCAGCCGTCGTTGTCGTAATCCCAAAACCACGTCGGGAAGCTGTCGATGGGGTCCTCGACACCGGCCGCGGTACTCACGTCGGTAAAGGTCCGGCGGCCGTTGTCGTCGGGTCCGTCGTTGTGCAGCAGCCGGTTTCGCTGGCCGTTTCGCGACAGGAAGAGATCCAGACGGCCGTCGTTGTCCACATCGCCCCACACCACGCCTTTCACGAAGCCGATGACGGCGGCGCCGGTTTCCCGTGCGACGTCGCTGAACGTTCCGTCGCGGTTGTTTCGAAACAGCTGGCTTGGATTGCGATTCCGGTCCTGGGTTTCGTTCCCGACGAAGAGGTCCACCCACCCATCGTTGTCGTAGTCACCCCACGTGGCGGTCTGTGTGGGATACGAGGGCTCGAGCATTCCTGCTTCCTCCGTGACGTCCTCGAACGTCCCGTCGCCGTTGTTTTGGAGCAGGGAATTGGGATGGCCATCGGGCATCCAACCACCCCGTAAGACCAATACATCGAGGTGACCGTCGTTGTTGTAATCTGCTTGGATGAGGTTCAATCCACCGACGATGCCGGCCAATCCCGAAACAGCAGTCATATCGGTGAATGCGCCCCGCGTGTCGTTCCGGAAGTACCGCAGTTGATCGCGCACACCCCACGAGGAGGCGATGATGTCGAGGTAGCCGTCGCCGTCGAAATCGTCGACGATGCTCCCGCCGGCGAGTCCCAGAACGTTGACCCGGGCGCCGGGTGCGACGTCGACGAACCGTGTGAATTCGGTGCCTGACCGAAACGCGTCAGCAGGGATGAGCCATTGACGCGGAACGCGGTCCGGGTGTTCGCCCCGATTCATATACGCGAGATTGAGCAGCCACCGGACGCCCAGGTCGGCAGG
>JBFIZG010000529.1:0-2515 GCA_041604955.1 Gemmatimonadales bacterium
CCCCGAAGACAGCAGGCTGGAACGACCTCACCGTGGTTCCGTGACGGCGATGATAGGCATCACGAGATCGAAGTCAGCATTTCGGTTTCATCCGGCGACCGTGTGATTCCGGCGCGCTGGCACGTGCCGATCATCGTGAAGATCAAGATCCGCTTCGGCGCTGCGTGATGAAGATCACACCGACCCGTTTTGGAACATGGTATTGTAACGCCTCGAAATCATCCCGTACTTGCCAACCCACGCATCATGAAAGTTTTGTTTGGGGGCAAGGCCGCGACGTCCGAAGCCGTGACCTGCCCCGACGCACCTGTGCGTCGTACAACTACAAGTGCCGTGAGAGTAGGCCTGGCGCTCTGGGTCTGTTCGGCCATGGCTATTTCTCTCCGGGGGCAGGTTGCTCCGGTCGGCGAAAACGCTTTCGATTCAGAATCGGCCGCCGAGGTAGGCGGGTTGACGCTTGGCGCCAACCGGGTTGCCGAGGAAAAGCGCCCCGTGACGCCGGCCCGCTCGCTGATGCCACGGGATTCTCGAATCAGTCTCACCGCCATCGGTCCCGGCGATATCTCGTTCACCTTGATCTCAGGAACACAGCTGGTCCTCGACAGCAACAGCCCGTGTGTCGACGGACCGAGTGCCGCGTACATCGGCTTCAGGTTGACAAACACGTCGGGTGGGACGCTGACAGATCTCGAATCGTCATTCGATCCTGGCAGCTTCACACTGGCGGGCGGCCAAGCGGCGGCTCAATACATCGGAACGCTCGCTGCGGGAGAGAGCCGCACGTTGTATTGGTTCATCCAGTATCCGTGTTCGTTCGATGTCACGTCCACCGTAACAGTGACCGTGACCGACGCGAATCCTGGCGTCGCGACTGGTACTGCGATGATCACGACTCGGTCAATGATCAGCGCGAACGCCGGGGGCGAGATCATCTCCGTCGTGCTCGGCGGCGCGAGTGCCGTCATTGGGCAGACGATGACGTTTGATGTGACCCACGAATTTGGGAATACGCAGATCGGGGATGAGTTTTACCTGCAACCCTCCGGATTTCCGGGCTTCGACGCCCAATGTTTCCAGCTCCTCGGAGTGGAGATCTTGACGTCGGGGGTCACGGCTATCCCGTCCGGAGCTCTCGACAGCTTGTTCTTCATTGCTGGGTCAAAGCAGACTGGGTCGGGTCATCAAGTCGATGTCCGTTACCTGATGAAGTATCTCTGTTCTGGCGTCTCGACAACGGCGAGCCCGTACTCGGCGCAAACGAGCGGTGCCAACAATCTGAAGTACTCAGGTAACTTCGACGCGTTTTTCCCACCGGCAATGCCGGTAGCCAGCAATCCGTTTGTCATTGACAAGATCGCCACACCCAATGTGCTGCCCACGGGTGGAGCGGTCGAATACACCGTCACCGCCCGAAACGCTTCGAGTGTACCGGCCACGCCGACGATTGACGAATTCGTGGACGTACTTCCCGCAGGTGTCAGCTTCACCGCGATATCGCCGAGCAGTGATGTTACGGCCGCAACCTCCAGTGCGGTCCCCAGCCCCGGCGCGACAGGTAGCCTCCGTTTTCGCTCGATTCCCAATGTCACCTATGCGGTCCCCCCCGGCGACTCGGTCCGACTCATCTACACCGCCAGTGTTCCGAACGTAAATGGCTCCTACGTGAACGTCGCGAATTCGCGGGTGGGAATCGAGATCGTCGGGACGGACTCGGCGACTGTGTTAGTCGGGCCGGTGGCTGACTTGAGCGTCAGCAAGAGCGACGACGTCGACCCTGTGCTGGCCGGCGGTACACTCGTGTACACGGTGATCGCGACGAATGCCGGTCCCACACCAGCGACCGGCGTGGTCGTGAGTGATTCACTTCCGGCTGGGGTCACGCTCGATTCGACGACGGTGACCGTGGGGAGCTTTGCGGGGGATACGTGGACGGTTGGAGGCCTAGCGGTCGGGGCGTCCGATACGTTGATGCTCTACGTTTCTGTTGACCCCGGTGCCACAGGTTCCCTGTCGAATGTCGCCGTGGTGACCGGAAACGAACCCGATCCGACGCCGGCCAACGACATCGCGACAGAAACGACGACCGTCGACACCGAAACCGATCTCGCGGTGACCCAGACGGACACTCCAGACCCCGTCACCGCAGGCGATCCGCTGGTCTACACGGTGGTCGTGACGAACGCGGGCCCCAGCGCGGCGACGGGTGTGGAGGTGAGCGATACGCTCCCGGCGGGGGTGACGCTCGACTCGACGACAGTGACGGTCGGGAGCTTTGCAGGCGACACGTGGACCGTCGACACCTTGGCTGCGGGGGCGAGCGACACGCTGGTGCTCTACGTGACGGTGGACCCGACCACGACCGGACCACTCTCGAACATCGCGGTGGTGACCGGGAACGAGACGGACCCGGCGCCGGCCAACGACATCGCGACAGAAACGACGACGGTCAACACCGAAACCGATCTCGCGGTGACCCAGACGGACACTCCAGACCCCGTCACCGCAGGCGATCCGC
>JBFIZG010000530.1:0-2492 GCA_041604955.1 Gemmatimonadales bacterium
ATGCCCAACATCAAGGCCGTGCCGGCAACGCACGAAGGACGGCCGAATGAGACGTGCTCCTGGTGTCACGACAAGGACGCGAAGGTGCAAACCGTGACGCCAAAGGCAACACCCCATGTTCTCCAGGGGAGGGAAGCTTGTCTCATGTGTCACGGGGGAACCATGCCGGCCCCGATGAAGGCCGTGCCGGAGAGTCATGAAGGTCGCGAGAGCAACACCTGCGCGTGGTGCCACGTGCCAAAACCGCCGGCCTAGTGCCGGTGCTTCGGCAGTAGCGTACTTGGCCATGGGTCGTCAGGACATCAGTCCGGATCTCGAGCCTGCGGAGTTCCGCGCCTTCACTAAAGCGTTGCTGAACGACCTTCGCGCGCTCGAGCACATGTTGCGTGACGGCATGATCGAGACCGGCGTGCGTCGCATCGGCGCCGAGCAAGAACTCTTCTTGGTCGACCGAGGATTCCGACCGGCACCAATCGCCGTCGACTTGCTCGAGCATCTGGAGGGCGCTGAATACACCACTGAACTCGCCAAATTCAACTTGGAGATCAACCTGCCACCGCTCGAGTTAGGCGGCCGTTGCCTCACTGAGTTGCAGCATCAAGTCCAGGGTCACGTCGATGAGGTTCGGCGAGTCGCGGGCGACCACAAAGCCGACGTTGTCCTGATGGGAATTCTGCCCACGCTCACGAATTCGGATCTGTCGCTCGAGAACATCACTCCACGGCCGAGGTATCACGCGTTGAACGACGCGGTGACCAGAATGTGTGGCGGAACCTATCATCTCCACATTCAAGGATCCGAGGAACTGCACGTCGAACACGACTCGGTGATGATGGAAGCCGGTAATACCAGCTTTCAGGTTCATCTGCAAGTCGAGGCCGACGAGTTTGCGCACTTCTACAACGTGGCTCAGATGATGGCCGCGCCGGTGCTGGCGGCTTCCGTCAACTCGCCGTTGCTCTTTGGCCGGCGGCTGTGGATGGAAACACGTATCGCGTTGTTTCAACAGTCGATCGATACTCGCCGCACAATGCCGCATCGACGTGAGCTGACGCCACGCGTCCGATTCGGGGAACGGTGGATCGAGGGTTCCATTCTGGATGTGTATCGGGAGGACATCGCCCGGATACCCGCGTTGGTCGGCGCAACAATCGATGAAGATTCGTTGCAGACCCTGCGGGACGGGCGGGTACCGAGGCTGGCCGCGCTCCAGATCTACAACGGCACCGTATATCGATGGAACCGGCCATGCTACGGCGTGTTGCATGGCAAGCCCCATCTGCGCATCGAATGCAGGGTACTGCCGTCGGGTCCGACGATTCAAGACGAGGTCGCGAATGCGGCGTTCTGGATCGGCGCCGTCCTGGGCGGCGCCAAGGCCTACGACGCGCTCTGCAGCCGGATGGACTTTGCCGATGCAAGAGGTAATCTGCTGGCCGCCGCTCGCGGTGGGTTGCAAGCCGGATTCACCTGGATGGATGGAAGACGTGTCACTGCGCCACGCCTCATCTTGGCGGAGATTATACCGCTAGCCCGTTCGGGACTGGAGGCGCAAGGCGTGGACAGCACCGATATCGATCGGTACCTCAGCATCATCGACGCACGCGTGCGGTCCAAGCGGACAGGCGCGCGCTGGCTGGTCGAATCGCTCGCCCGTTTCGACGACTCCGGAACGGAGGCGGAGCAAATGGCTGCCCTCACTTCGGCAGCGGCGCACCGGCAACACAACACCAGACCGGGCCACGAGTGGGACTACGCCGACATCGGTGAAGGCGGGGGTTGGCGACACAACTACTTACGGGTCGAACAGTACATGACGACCGACCTCTTTACCGTGAAGCAGCACGAACTCGTCGACCTCACCGCATTGCTCATGGATTGGAAGCACATCCGGCAAGTGCCGGTGGAGGATGACGAACACCGACTGGTGGGTCTCGTTTCGTATGGCGCGGTACTCCGTGTGCTCGCGACCGGCGGGCCCGCTGAGGGTGCGAAGGCGTTCCCGGTCAAGGACATCATGGATACGGCTCCGGTGACTGCCGCGCCGGATACACCCACGCTCGAGGCGATTCACTTGATGCGTAGCCACGGCGTCACCTGCCTCCCCATCGTCAAGGACGAGAGACTTGTGGGGATTGTGAGCGTAGACGATTTTCTTCCTATTGTCACGCGACTGCTGGAGGAGCGGCTGGAAGACAAGTGAGCATTGGAGAGGGACATATCGCAACGCACATCGCACCCGAACTGCAACCAACCCGCGTAATCGGCCGCATCGTCGGCGCAAGCCCAGGCCCTACCCTCATTTGTATCTCTTCCCTCCATGGCAACGAGCCGGCCGGGTTCATGGGGCTGCAGAGGGTGTTCCGCGAGCTGGGGGAGCTGCAACCGGTGCTGCGAGGCCGCTTCATCGGTTTGGGCGGGAACCTGACTGCCCTCTCGGCGAAACGACGATATATCGACGAGGACCTGAACCGCAATTGGTCACCGGCCCG
>JBFIZG010000531.1:0-2465 GCA_041604955.1 Gemmatimonadales bacterium
ACGGCGTCACGGATCTGACGTATCGTAAAATTCGGTCCATCGTCAATGTCGTACTCGAAGGCAAGTTTCGGACCGATCGGCAGGCTTACCTCAACCGAAAACGGCACGGCTCGAGGTGTACCGCCGTCAATGGGAATGCGCCAGATCTTGCCGCCGTAGAACGTCACCAACTCCCTGGAGTCCGGCGTAAACGACATACCCGGCAACACGTCCCGCGAGGCGACGGACTCCTGGTCATCGTGTTGCACCGGATACGCCAACCATCGCTCCTCGCCAGTCTCCAGCTCACGAATACGGAGACCCGTTTGATCCTCGTACCGCGAGCCGTACACGAGCCAACGGCCGTCAGGCGAGATGGTGGGTCGGAACGCCGACCCGTACCTGGCCGTCCGCGTGAACCGTTGTCCCGTGTCGCGGTCATACATGGCAAGCTGGTATTGCGGGAGTATGGCGTTGTACTGCCACGTGCCGCGTCGTTCGGCATGCCAGGCGTACCGGCCGTCCGGCGTGAACGCCACCCCCAGCGTGCGGAGGTTCCGAGGTTCCTTCACGAGCGTGACCCCCGACCCACCGTCGACGTGTGCCATCCACAATTTGGTTGGGCCAAAGCGATCGTCACCCTTGGACGCTGCGACGTAGCGACCGTCCGGCGTCCACTCGGGTGACTCGTAGCGACTCGTCTTTCCCTTGGTGATCTGTGTGGTGTCTCGCGTCTCGAGATCGATGGTCCAGAGATTCTCGCCACCATCGCGATCGGAAACGAAGAGCACCTTTGCCCCGTCGGGACTGAACCGTGGTTGACCGTCGAACGCCATGCCAGACGTGAGTGCCGTCGCCTGGCCGCCCTCGAGGGGAACCGTGTACAGATCTCCGAGCAGATCGAACACGATGGTTTGTCCATCCGGGCTCACGTCCAGCGACAGCCACGAGCCCTCATCGGTCGAGAACGAGATGGTCCGTTCTGCCGCTAACGGCAGGCTCTTCTTCGTTTCTTGCGTGGATTCTGATGTCGTGTCTTGACTGGGCAACGCGGAGACGGCAGCGGTGGGCGGCAACACCGAGCCCGCCTGCGCCGCGGGCGCGACCATCATGCTCCCGGCCACACCCATCATGACGACGCACCTCGACAATCCCTGGTGCATTGGACCTGCCCCGTTTTCTAAAGTCATATCACTGCCCCGGCCCGCCGACCCACGCGCCCGCTTCATCGTTCCCCCGCGGCCGTCGCCGGTACGTCGTCCCACCAGATAGGACGCTCGAAGGCTCGCTGCCTCGGCCAGACCTCGTCGAGACTCGCGCCATCGTACAGCCGGCCGTTCTTCATGACCAAGCCGACCGTGTTCGTGTTCCGAATGTCGTCCAGCGGATTCGCATCCAGCACTACGAGATCCGCAAGCTTCCCACTCCGAATCGAGCCGAGGTCGGTATCCAACCCAATCGCCTCGGCGCCAAAAATCGTTGCCACCCGCAACGCATCGTGATTCGACATGCCGCCGGACTGCATCGCCCACAGCTCCCAATGGTACCCCAACCCCTGAAGCTGACCATGACTCCCCACTCCAGCCCGTCCACCGGCCTCCACGATCTGCTTGACGATCTTGGCCTGATGCCTGAAGACATGTTCGTCCTCGAGGAACCAACCACCCGGCCCCGGTCCGGTCCCCTGCCCCCGCCGTCGAGTCTTTCGATCAATTTCCTCATGGGGCGTGAACCGCCGTAACTTCGCGTCGTCGTGCGGATTCTCGCGCGTGTAGAAGTAGTTCTCCGCCCACGGACCGCCATAGGCCACGAGCAACGTGGGCGTGTACGTCATGCCGGACTCCGCGGTCAGCGTGACGATATCGCCGTACAGCGGAAAGACCGGAAACGAATGCTCCTGCCCCGGATACCCGTCGATCAGCTGCGTGAGGTTGAGCTTGAGATTGAGCGAGCCCTCGGTCGTGGGCATCAAGCCCTGGTTCCGCGCGGCCATGATGATCCATTGGCGCTGCTGTCGGTTCCCGGCGACATACATCTTGATAGTCTTGGTGTCGTAGTACTCGCTGTAACGCTTCAACACTCGCTCGGCATGCTCCAGGTCCTTGATGCCCTCCTGCCAGAACACCCCGGGTCCGGTGGAATAGATCCGCGGCCCCAACATATCCCCGGCCTCGACGCGATCGCCGTATGCGAGCACGTCGGTGGTCCCCGTTTGGGGATCGCGCGTGGTCGTGACCCCATACGCCAGATTAGCCACGTACGCCCAAGCCTCGGACTTATGGATCCCCCAGGCCGGCCGGAGATGGGCGTGCACATCGACGAACCCCGGGACGATGGTCTTCCCGGTGACGTCGATCTCCCGAGCGCCAGCGGGAACGTCTACGGTGCCCTGTTGGCCCACTGATTCGATACGGTTGCCGCGGATCACAATTGCTGCGTTCTCGATGACCTGATCACCTTCCATTGAGATCACTCGGGCGCCACGA
>JBFIZG010000532.1:0-2437 GCA_041604955.1 Gemmatimonadales bacterium
GATCCCTGGGTGCGGTGCAGTGAGCCCCGAAGGACGATGTTCGACTCCGACCCGACCACCGACCCGATGAGCACGCGGCCCGCTCCCAGCTCACGCGCCAGCGCTCGCGCCTCCTCGGCGGGTAGATCCGCATCCTCACTCGACACCCGGTCGCGCCACGCACCGATCACCGTCCCTGGGTCGGCGGAGCGAGCTGTCCCTCCCTCGCCCGTGAGATAGGTGGCCATCAAGTCCACCATGCCTTCACGCATGTTGCCCAGCTCATCCCCCGTACCGGAGACCCGAAACGGAAGCACGGCCACCAGTTGTGGATCAACGTCCAGCACGGCGCCCCGCTCGGAGATTGCGAGCCCGATGAACACGGCCAAGAGCGCAACGGCGGCGAAGATCGCAGCGCCCCCCATCACCTTCTTACGCGTTGGATATGCAGCGACGGCCGGCCGAGCCGTCGTGGGCGTCATTCCACCGCTCGGAGTCGCCAGCGTCTCGAGTGCCGACACCAGTTCGTCAGCGCTCTGCCAGCGGTCGGCTGGTTTCTTCTCGAGGGCCCGCATGACGAGCCGTGCAAGCGCCTCCGGAACTGCCGCACGTCGATCGGTCACCGGGGTCGGGGTCTCGGTCACATGGGCCGCAAGCACCTGTTGCGAAGTCGCGCCGGTGAACGGCGGCTGACCGGTCAACATCTCGTACGCCAGCACACCGAACGCGTAGATGTCCGCCCGATGATCGATGTGAGGATCAGCCGACGCCTGTTCCGGGGCCATGTACGCCGGGGTGCCTAGCGCGACACCCGCCGTGGTGATCCCGTGCGGACCGGTCGCCTCGCTCACCGCCTTCGCGACCCCAAAGTCCGCGACGGCGGCGTGACGATCCGCAAGCAACACGTTGTCCGGTTTGATATCACGATGCACGACGCCCTGTGCGTGCGCCTTCGCCAACGCATCTGCCACCTCGCGCAGGATCCGGACGGCATCCGCAATCGGCAACTCCCCCTCGCGAGACAAACGATCCCGCAGTGACTCGCCCTCGACGAAGGGCATCACGTAGAACAGGAACCCGTCCGCTTCACCGGAGTCGTACAGAGGCAGGATGTGCGGATGATGGAGCCCGGCAGCGATTTCGATTTCGCGAACGAACCGGTCGGGGCCTACCGACTCGGCGAGCTCGGGTCGCAGCACCTTCACCGCGACTTTGCGATGGTGGCGCAAGTCCTCGGCGAGATAGACGGTGGCCATCCCACCGGAGCCAAGCTCACGCTCGATCGCGTAGCGATCGGCCAGGGCCGCCTTCAGGCGCTGGAATTGATCTGACATGGAAGGTCAAAGATAGGGACAGAGCGGAGACGGGGCGAGGACGGAACGGGGTGCGAGGTCAGTCCTCGACCAAAAAAGGAGGACGAACCGGGTACTGGCTCGCCCTCCACGTTTCTCACCGCAAGTCAGCCGGTGGTTACCAACCGGTCCGGCCTTCAAACGAGTACGGGATCAGCGGCGTATCGAGCGGAAGCCGGTACTTGTCCGGGTTCTCATGATCGTACGGCGCCGTTGGGAAGTTCGCGAAGAGCGCATCTCCGTCGCCGATGTTGTGGTCGGCATGCCAAACAAAGGCCGGCACATTCATGAGCCGCCGATTGTATTCCGACAACACAACAGTATGGATCTGGCCGTACGTCGGAGAATCCGGTCGTACGTCGTACAGCACGACCTCCAACTGGCCCTGCAGGATCATGTAGCGGTCTTCATGTGTCTTGTGCAGGGCCCAACCCTTGACGTACCCGGGCCGAATCGTAACCGAGTAGGCATACACCAGGGGAGCGGGGTGCCACATCCAACGCGGATCGTACATCTCCACGAGCGTTCCTCGATCGTCGACCTGTGTGGGAACATCCCAAAACGTCACGCCATCGATGATCGATTCAACGGTCTTGCCCGATGGCGTAACCGTTTGCGGATCCCTGACGGCCGACCCCAGCGTCCGCTGCAACAGATCTCCGTTCTCGGTGTGAGCCTCCGACGTTTTCGGCCGATGATCGATCATTCGTCAGATTCGTTGCCGTATTAGTGGAATCGCAAAGTATGACGCGAACCGGACCCGCATCGCGACCTTCAGAATTCACGATCGTCATCACCCTAACAGTGACACAGCTCACGAGAGCTGCACACGCCATGTCAAAACGCCCGACACCTTCTGGGGTGCCGGGCGTTTCTCTGCCGCAAACCACCGCCGAACTACATGGTTTTCGGATAGTTCGGATGCTCCATGACTTCATCGATAAGGTCATGATCTCTTCGGCCGGCGCGTTATTTACCTCCGCACGAAAGATCCTTGGCGACGCACTCGATCACCAGACGAGCCGGGCCGCCATCACGAGTAAGGCCAGCCCGATCACGATGCGGATGGGACGCTCTCCCCCCTTGACGGACACGTGCGTCGCGAC
>JBFIZG010000533.1:0-2432 GCA_041604955.1 Gemmatimonadales bacterium
CCGAACTTCAATGGAGTGGCGTTTGGTGTCGGTCTCAAAACTAACAGCCTGGGCTTCCGGGGTCCGGAATGGTCGAAGGAGAAAGAGCCAGGCACGTTTCGCATCGGCTTGCTGGGTGACTCGTACGCGTTCGGCTACGGGGTGCCCTTCGGAGAATCTGTGGGAGAAGTGCTGGCGACAACGCTGGCCGAACGTCACGGGACAGCTGTCGAGACATTGAACTTTGGTATTGGAGGATTCAACACCGCTCAACAACGGGCCGTGCTCGAACATCTCGCGTGGGGCTACGACCCGGATTTGTTTGTTTTGCTGCCCGTACCCAACGATCATGAGGGCGCGATGAAGGCGGATCGGGAAGGGTGGCTACACTGGGATGCGAATGAAGCGAACCCGGAGAGCCGGCAGGCGGACAAGTCCATCGGTCCGCCGCCGTCTTGGGCGCAGCGCAGTCGGCTCGTCCTCTATCTGCTCCTGGTCAAGAAGCGCCGCGAGCTTCGGGCGCAGGCCGCAGGGGAGACGTATGTTCCGGAAGACCCAAACTTCAATTGGATGGCCCCCATCACCCCAGGTCCCGTCTCGGCCCGTCTTTCGAAGACGGTGCGTCCGCACCTCGGGGTAATGCTCACCCAAATCAAGGCACGCGACGTGCCGGTGATCGTCGCTTCTTTTGCCGCGGCGCCGGACTACCGCCGGTTGATGTATACGCTCGAACGTGAGCACGACGTGCCGGTCGTCCATCTCTTGACACTGTTTCCGGAAGCGCGTAGCTGGCAGGAACTGCAGGCGAAGTTCGGACTGGGTTGGGATACCCATCTCAATTCGGAGGCACATCGTCGCTTCGCGGAGGGTATTGCAAACGCGATTCAAGCGCACGGCTACATCCCGAACGGTTCACGTCTCGAAGACTGATCGGACCTCAGTGATCCGTCGCCGTCCGATCCTACCGGCCGCTTGCTTCACGGACGATGCGATCGATAGTAGCCGCGTCCGCGCGAAGCAACCCGGCTCTGGGAAGCCGGCGAAGCAATTCGATCCAACTCTCGTCCTGACGAAACGACCGTCGGAACAGCGGTATCGCGTCATCGACTCGGCCCAGGTCAGTCAACGTCACCGCAACCCAATAGATCAGTTCACCGTTCGTGGCCTCGTCCGGTAGGATCTCCGACGCGCGCCGATAGCTCGCGAGCGCCGAGTCGATGTTTCCGGCAGTCATGTAATTGTCCCCGTCAGTAGCGGCGCGATACGCGCGCGCCACCGTGAGCAATCTGCGAAGCTCGCCCAACGGGTCGGCGTGGTCCTCGACCCGGAGGTCGAACAACCGCTCCCACGGATCGGCGGTGCGCTCGCCGCTCACCACCACGAGCGCGGCAGACTGCTTCCCTCGGATGTCCCCACCGGCTGCTTCTGCGGCATCCAATGCCGCGAGCATTCGTGCCGCGAGGTCTCCCGGCGCGGTTTCAAATGCCGTTGCCATTGCCGGCCACACGCGATCGTTCCGCATCAAGTTGGCCTGGACGGAATACCCTCGCCCCACGTGATGACCGGCTGCGGGAATGTCCTCCGATCCGGTGTGTGCCGCGACGTTTCCCGCCGCGTCGATCATCGCGACTTGCCGTACCTGGCTATCGGCGTCGGCGCGGAGCAACGCGGCGAGCGCGTCCGGCGCCGACGTGCCCGTTCGCATGAGATACAGTCCTCGAGGACCATAACTCGGCTGCACGAATGATTGGGTGGCGACCGCACCGACGCCCGGCTCCGCCCAGGTCACGATGCTGCCGACACTGAACCAATGAGATTGAACGGCCGCGCCGATTTCACCGGTCACGCTGTCAACGGCAACGATCGAATAGGTGTGTACCGGCCGGACATCCCGCACGGGCCACGCCGACTGCGCGTAAAGCGGTCCGGCGCCTCCGATCGCCGTGAAAGTGAATAGCACGCCAAGTGTTCCGCGCATCGCCGAAACTCCGTGTTGGTGGGACTGTGCTGGGGAAACACGGGTGCTCCACATGTGGAGCACCCGTGCGTCCATTGGTTCAGAGAGCGGCCTTGACCGCCTCTGCGGTGATTGGGAGGTCTCTGACACGGGCGCCCACCGCTTGGTAGATCGCATTGCCGATGGCAGGTGCGATGACAATGAACGGCGGTTCACCCATCCCCACCGGAAACTCCGTGCTTTGGACGAACGTGACGTCGAGTTCCGGAACGTCGCTCATTCTAAGCGGCGTGTAGCTGTTCAGATTCCGGTCGGTCACTTGACCGTCTTCGATTCTCGTTCCCTCGTGGAGGGCGTGACTCAAGCCCCACAGCGCGGCGCCTTCCGCCTGAGCGAGCGCCCCGTCGGGATGGACAGCCGTCCCGCAATCGAGCGTGAGCGACAGGCGCTTGACCGTCACTGCTCCGCTCCCACGATCGACCGCTACGTGCGCGAC
>JBFIZG010000534.1:0-2430 GCA_041604955.1 Gemmatimonadales bacterium
GAGCTGCCCTTCGTGAATCAGCACACCGGCCTCGACGTCGCCTACATTGACGGCAGCCTCAATCTCGTCGAACGGAACCACCACGCTCTCGACGTCGGGGACGTAGAGTCGAAGAGCCAAGGCGGCCGTCGTCAGTGTACCGGGGATGGCGATGCGCATGCCATTCAACGCCTGTTCGAGGTGCAGGGGGGACGCCGCGCGTCCCACGATGCAAGGGCCGTAGCGGTCGCCCATCGACGATCCGTTTGGTAGGAGCGCGTATTGGTCAGCCAGGTACGCGTAGGCGTGGATCGAGACCGCCGTGACATCCAGCTCCCCCTTCAGGGCCCGTTGGTTCAACGTTTCGATGTCGGCGAGCTCGTGCACGTATTCGCGATCTTCGGTGAAAATCTTTCCAGTCGCCAACGCGTAAAACATGAACGCGTCGTCGGAGTCGGGGCTATGTGCAAGGTGGATAGTTGGCATGGTCTACGGAGTGGAGCCCGCCGCGCGACGGGCTTGGTCACGAAAGGATTCGATCGTGGCTCGGTGGACTTCGTATTCCGATCGTTGGGCCGCCATCTCGCGGTCATAGTTCTCCAAGAACCGTCGGTAACCCAGGAGGACTTCCCCGGTATCACCGGCGGCTATCGCGTTTCTGACCCGGATGAGGCTGACGAATAAGTGTCGGGGAGCGGTCGCTTCGATTGAATCTGCCTGCAGATCACCGGCGAGCGCATTGCCATTCACCGCATGAACCAGGCTCAGGTGATACCGCGCATCCGCATCGAGTGCGTCCAGCATCCCGTACGCAGACACCGCTTTCGACGCAAACTGTCGTGCTTGAACCGAGTCACCCTGCTCGGCCGCGATCATGGTGCGGTCATACAGACGATCCGCTTGCTGACGCGGAGTCATGCTGCTGATATCTGGTGCCGCCGGCGTACCTTGAGCAGGCACACCCGTCTGGGATGATGCCGCCGACCCGGAAGACGGGAGCCGAACCACGAGTACGAGTGTGACAAGGACCAAGGCGCTTCCGGCAACGACCCACGGCAATACCGTCGGAGGTCGCAAAGGGGCGCCTGCCAGCGGGACGCCGCACAGGTGGCAAAAACGGGCACCCGCCGAGAGGGTTGTTCCGCAGCTCGTGCAGGCGCTCTCATTCGTCGGCGCACCGCACGCCGAACAGAAATTTCCCTGTGTTGGCGTGCCGCACTTCGGGCACTTCGCAGTCTGTGAATGGGTCGTCATCGGTTTACCGTGCTCCGGCCGAGTAATATAGGCACGTGACACGACATGACGCGCAAAACCCGAGGAAATCGGGTGTGAAGCGCTAGCGTCGGGCCCCCCACCGCATTACTCTAGCCTGATGCCCCCAAACGCGGATGACGCGTCCCTCAACCGCAAGCCGCCCGACAGCCGGTTCAACCCCCCGCTGAGTGCGATCAAGGCACGGCAGATGGGAGAACTCGCTCGCGGCGAGAGTCACTGGGACGTGCTCCTCGAAACCGCGACCGACGAAACCATGGGCGCCCTTCGCGGTCGGTTCCACTTCATCAGCGGGACCACCCATCGGCTCTCGGGTTGGGTGTTCCTCGAGTGGTCCGAGAAGGAGATCCACGCTCGATTTGCGGAATTCTCAGCACAGGAGTTGTGGAATCTCCTCGATTCCCTAGGCGGCGGCTGACGTAGTAGCCTACCCTGGCGACCTCAAAAATCTGACATTTTTGCAGTAATTCTGCCAGAAACGGGCCAAGAATGGCCGATTTTTGCAAGTCTGTCACCGATATGGTGCAGAACTTGCACACAATCGTTGACACCGGGCACGCCAGTTGGTAGCTTGCGCCCTTGTTTTTGGCTGCCCACAGACCCCCGACCATAGGAGCATCCTTTGTCCAGAAAGACGTCCCTCACTGTAGCCGGCCCGGAGAAGAAGTCTGCGATCCGCGGGAAGAGGATTGATACCGCAGGCGCGTCGGCCGGTGACATTCTCGAGCTCACCAAGGATCTCGAAGTCGACTTCTTGCGACTCCAGTTCACCGACATCACGGGCATCAACAAGAATGTCGAGGTTCCCCGCAGCCAGTTTCAAAAGGCACTCGACGGCCAGATCATGTTTGACGGTTCGTCGATCGAGGGGTTCGTGCGGATCGAAGAGAGCGACATGGTGCTGAAGCCCGACCTGAACACGTTCAAGGTGTTCCCCTACGACGACGAGGGCGGGCGAGTCGCGCGGCTGATCTGCGACATCTATAACCCTGATGAATCTCCGTTCTCCGGGTGTCCTCGGCTAACGTTGAAGCGTCAACTCGCGCGCGCCAAGAAGCTCGGGTTTCAGATGATGACCGGTTGCGAAGCCGAGTTCTTCATCTTCCACCTCGACGAGGCTGGTGATCCTTCGCTCGACACACATGACGTGGGTGGATACTTCGACCTGGCGCCGGTGGA
>JBFIZG010000535.1:0-2429 GCA_041604955.1 Gemmatimonadales bacterium
CCGAATTGCCGTTCGCTCGCATCGTATACCCGCTTCAGCACGCCGTCCGCCTCAGTAGGATCGATCGTTTCAATCCAGGTCATGGTGAGATCCTTTCGGAACATCGAACATCGAACGGCCAGTTCGGGATGGAGCACCTTGACCGCTACCTCGCGCTCGTGTTTTCACATCCGTTGCCAGATAGACCGTCGCCATACCGCCACGAGCAATTTGACGTTCGCGTGGGTACGTGTCGGCAATGCCTTTTTAGACGGGCTGGAGTCGTGCCATTGAATAAAAAGATGCTTGTTCGGCTGCTTGGACGCGAGAGAGCGTGTTCGCCGTCCGGGAACTCTAATACCGTTGAATTGGACGGGTGCTACCGCCGAAGTGTCAGACTCGGTACCGTGGCCGGCGGGCGGCGGTGCCTCGTCGCCTGCTCGAAGGCATACGCCAACGCGATCAGCTTGGGCTCCGTCCACGCGTCGCCGAGCATCTGAAGCCCGACCGGCAGGCCATCGTACACATACCCCATCGGCACCGTAACGGCAGGGAATCCCGTGTGTGGCGCCAAATCCTGGCTGTTGTCCCCGTGTGGTGTGTTGAGATCGCCAATCAATCTCGGCGGATTGCTCCACGTCGGAAATACCATCGCGTCCAAACGATGTGCTTCGAGTTGCCGCCTCACACCGGCTCGCATCCGATCTTGGTTCAGTCGCGCCTCCTGACAACCGGCGTTTCGGGCGGGCGGCTCCTCGACCCGCTGGAAGAACTCCAGGCGCGCCTGTATGGCCGGATGGTACCGGCGAGACGCAATGATGCCCTGGAGACTACTGACGGGAGCGTTGGGACCCACGGTCGCCAAGTAGTCGTTGAGGTCCGTCTTGAATCGCCGACACCAGCGAGCGTTTCGTGGAATCTCGTCTTGCTCGGGAATGATTACCGGGTCGACGATGGTCGCGCCCTGCCGCCGCATTGCTTCGAGCGCCTCCTCGAACCGGGCCAAGACAGCGGTGTCGGCACCCTCACGGTTGGCCCACTGCCGAAGCACTCCGATCCGAGCGCCTGTGAGCGCGCCCGCGTCGAGAAAACGAGGCATAACTCTCGACGTGGTGGCTCTCAGACCGAAGCGTCACCGAATCGGCCGGATCGACGCCGACGATCACATCGAACACGGCCACGGCATCTGCGACCGTGCGAGCCATGGGACCTCCGATGTCGCGGTCCAGATAGAGCGGCACGATTCCGTCTCTACTGGTGAGACCCATGGTGGAACGGATCCCCACGAGCGCCTGGTGGCTCGAGGGCCCACGAATAGAGTTTCCGGTATCCGTGCCCAATCCGACTGTGCCAAAACTCGCCGCTACTGCCGCGGCGGTTCCACCGCTCGAACCGGCAGTGACCCGGTTCAGCGCGTAGGGGTTCCGCGTGTACCCCGGCAGCGCCGAACCGACCGTTTCGTACGGAGAAAACGCGAACTCCGCCATGTTGGATTTCGCCAACACGATGCCACCCGCCTCGCGGATACGTTTGACCTGAAACGCGTCATCCGGGGGTATGGACGCCATGAGGGAGAGCGATCCTGCTGTCGTCGGGAGATAGAACGTGTCGTAGTTGTCTTTGACGATGACGGGAATCCCGTGCAGCGAACCCACCCTGCCGGACCGAGCGAACGCCTCGTCCAGCTCTGCTGCGCGGGCAAGCGCGTTGGGGTTTATCGTGATGATTGCATTGAGGGACGGACCCCGTTTGTCGTATGCGTCGATTCTCTCCAAATAGCGCTGCACGAGCTGGCGTGCGGTCAGCCCTCCACGCTCCATAGCCTGGTGTATGTCCGCAATACTGGCTTCGACGACGTCGAACCCCTGGCTACAAACCGGAGTCGAGACACCACAGCAAAGCGCAAGGATGAAGATCGAAACACGCGGCGCAAGCATGGTTGGCAGACCTCCCCGCTAAGAAGTCGGTCGATCGACTGTCTTTCAATAGCGCGAACGCGGAGAATTGTACAGTAGTGAGGCTCCGATCATCGAGGTGACGATCGGATGAGGCTGGGTGATTATGTCGCGGACGTTTGTCGGCTAGAGGGGAAACCGGCCCCGCGAGACCCTCGGCTCTTCCGGATGCCCCCTCAAGATCTGATAGAGCCGGAAACCGAACTCATGGAGAAATCCCACGAGCAAGCCGCTCGCGATGATGACACCGGTCGCCGTAAGCGCCAGGGTCAGTGAAGCCACTAGAGTCATCTCGGTACGCCCTCTCGCCACAATGGATGGCGCTCCGTTTCCGCGCCTCACGAGCGGCAAAACGGGATTCGCGTCGATCCGGAAGGTGGTGCGAGCTGACCAGTTTTTCTGTGCGTTGGATCACAAGGGCGGCCCCGCCACCGGCCCGGCCCCAGGTGCTAGGTGTCAGGTGTCAGGTGTCAGGTGACAGGTGACAGGTGACAG
>JBFIZG010000536.1:0-2410 GCA_041604955.1 Gemmatimonadales bacterium
TCGGCGTCACGCTCCTTTCGCGCAACGATCACATAGTCACCGATCTTTCCCTCCAGCACACGGGTTTCTTCCCAGTCGACCGCGACGTCCTTGATGAACTGAAACGCCGGATGCGTCTCGTAATTCTCCGGAAGGTCCGACGCCATCTGGAGCGGTGAGTACAACACGACGTACAGCGCAAGCTGTTTGGCGAGCGTCGTCCGGGGTCGCGACTCCAGGGGGCTCCGAGGCGTCCCGTTCGCGCTCTCGATCAGCAGATCGAACACGCCCGGCGTAAAGTCAAACGGCCCCGCCAGCATGCGGGTGAAAAAGACGATGGTCTCGTGTTCCGGCGGGTTCCCGCCGTCACCTCCCCAAGCGTTGTACTCCTGTCCCCGCGCACCTTCGCGTGTCAGCATGTGTGGAAACGTGCGCCGTTCGCCCGTGTCTTTGATCGGCTCGTGTACGTTCAGCATGATACGATGCCGCGCCGCGGACTCGATCACCTTTCGCCAATGCCGCACCATGTATTGCCCGTGGTGTGCGTGTCCCTCCGGCGTCTCGTCGCCCACATATCCCGTCTTCACCGCGTCGATTCCGAGATCGTGAAAGAGTTCGAACCCGTCCTCGAGTTGGCGCTCGTAGTTTTCGATGCCCATGGAAGTCTCGTTGTGACCGATCAACTCGACGCCGCGAGCCCGGGCGTACTCGGCGAGCGCCGGCAAGTCGAAGTCCGGGTACGGCTCCGTGAAGGAGAACACGTCTCCGTTGTCGTACCAGTTGCCGTCCCACCCGATGTTCCACCCTTCCACCAGCACCCCGCCGATCCCGTGCTTGGCCGCAAAGTCGATATACGCCCTGGTATTCGCCGTGGTCGCTCCGTGTTTGGGCCCCGAGTTCCATGTCATGGTTCCAATGTGCATGCCCCACCAAATCCCGATGTATTTCATCGGTCGAATCCAACTCGCGTCGTCGAGCGCGTTGGGGGGGTTCAGGTTCAAGCCGAGCACTGAGGGCGCCAACCCGGTCGCGTGGTCGGCGACTTGGATCGTACGCCACGGGGTCGCGAACGGAGTCCGGCCGCGCACGGCCACGCCGTCATTCCACGGCGCCAGGACCGCACGGAGGGTTCGGTTTTGCTCGCGCCCGCCGACGAGCGTCATGCCGGCGTAATCGACCAGATGGGCTTCATGAATCGCCACGTGAAGCCCGTCGCGAAACTCGAGGGTGAGCGGGGTGTGCACCGTATCGAGGGTGCTGAGCGGAGAAGCTCTGTAGATATACTCGTATCGGTTTGGCTGAAACGCCGGGATCCACCATGCGCGCGCGTCGTCCGCCATGGTGAACTCGGTCAGTTCGTTGGTGATCTCGAATTCCCCGAGATTCGGTTGCTCCGGGATCTCGTACCGGAAGCCAACGCCGTCATCGAACGCGCGAAACGCCACCGTGAACCGCCGGCCGAGTGTTCCGGTTTCAGCCAAGAAAACGCGCAGCTCATTGTAGTGGTTGCGGACCGTCCTCGACTCCCCCCACTGCTGCGTCCAGGTCTCATCATGGGTGTCGGTTGCGGTGTCGAGCACCCGCAAGCCCACACCCAACGGGGGACTATTGCGAAACTCGAACCCCAACCGGGACGGCTGGACAACCCATCGGTCGTCTCGGGTCAGGCCGTAGACGAGTTGACCGTCGCGGATGGCGAGCGACACCTCGTTTCGCCCGTCCGGCGAGGCAACACGAAGCTGGGTCTGTGCCTCTACACCGCGCGGCGCCAGGAGCCAAGCACCTGCGGACAACACGACGAGAGCCAAAGTCCGACGGTACCGCGTGCTCATTCGACATCCTCCGTTCGAGGAGATTTCTCGGCAGTTCGCTGCCCCCCGTCATTCTGTATACTGGGGCACTGATTCATCCGTGCCGGGGTATTAAGGAAGAGTTATCTTTCAACCGGCTTCCGCGCTCAAACCTCCGAGGTGCCGATGACGTCGCACAAGTCCGCTCCCCGCTTCGTGTTGGTGCTCTTTCTGTTCCTGGGAGTCGGCCTGAGCTGCGCCCGGTCCGGCGCATCCGGGAACGAATCCGAGCTGAGTCCGCAGCACCAAACCGAGGACCATGCGAAGGTGACAGCCGAAGACATCGAGCGGAACCCTGGCCGCCGCATCGAAGACATACTCGCAAACCGGTTTGCCGGCGTGGTGGTGACGCGAGCGGCCGACGGCGGCATCGCAGTCCGCATTCGCGGCCGGACGTCGATCCTCGGCAACAACCAGCCGCTGTACGTAATCGATGGCATGCCCATCGCACCGGGGCCGGGCGGGAGCTTGGTGGGGATCAACATCCAGGACATCGAGTCCATCGACGTCCTGAAAAACGCCGCCGCGACGACGATGTACGGCGTGCGGGGCGCGAACGGCGTGATCGTCATCAAAACGAA
>JBFIZG010000537.1:0-2405 GCA_041604955.1 Gemmatimonadales bacterium
AACGTCGCTGGAGAGGGCCAGAAGTCGGGTTGTCGACCGGACGAGGTGCTGCCCCTGGCAGCGCGCATCGGGGAGCGGGCCCGGATCGAGCTTCGGGGCCTGATGACCATGGCGCCGTTCACGAGCGACCAGACGGTCCAACGCGAGACGTTCCGTTCTCTACGGCTCCTTCGGGAACGGCTCGAGGCGGATGGGATTTCGGCGCCGGAACTCTCAATGGGGATGTCCAATGATTATTCGGCGGCAGTCGCCGAAGGCGCGACCATTTTGCGATTGGGAACGGCTCTTTTCGGACAGCGTGCCGCATGAACGAGCATGAATTCAGGCTGACACCGGTCGACGTCCGTACGCAGGAATTCCCCAAGGCGCTCCGTGGGGTGGATCGTGCGGCCGTCGAGGATTTCCGTGCGCGCGTCGCGGACGAATTGGAACGCGTACTCAAGGAACGGGCGGCGCTCGAGAAGAAGGTCGCGTCGATGAATGCCGAGATCGAGTCCTTGAGGAACCGCGAGCAGGCGATCAACGAAGCCGTGGTCCTCGCGCAACAAGTGAAAGAAGACGCGCGAACCGCCGCCGAGCGTGGCGCCGACCTCGTGCTGCGGGAGGCGAGAGCGACGGCGGACGAGCTGGTGCGGGAGGCTCGCATGACCGAACAGCAGCTCCGCCGGAACATCGAAGCGGCGCAGCACCAATTCAGTGCCTATGTCGCGTCGTTTCGCCGTCTCTTGGACAGACACGCCGCACAGATTGACGCGCTAGCCGAGTTCGAACAGGACGGGCGACCGCCGGAGGCAACGTGAGCGAATGGAATACGCGGGAGGCGGTTGATCGGGCGGTCGCGGCCGTCCGTGACGTTGCCGATGCGACCCCCGACGTTGGTCTGATTCTCGGCACGGGGCTCGGTGGTCTCGCGGACGAGATCGACGTGTCCGCGGCGATTCCGTACGGCGACATTCCCGGGTTCCCGGTGTCAACCGTGGAGACCCATGCAGGTCGGCTCCTCTTGGGCACGCTCGGTGGAAAACCCGTTGTTGCGATGCAAGGCCGGTTCCACCTCTACGAAGGGTATTCCCTCCCGCAAATCGGCTTTCCGGTTCGGGCCATGCGCGCGCTCGGGGCGACGACGCTGATGGTGTCGAACGCCTGTGGAGGTATGCATCCGCTCTGGGCGCCGGGGGATCTCGTGTTGATCTCCGATCACATCAACCTCTTGGGTGACAATCCGCTCGTTGGGCCCAACGACGAGTCGCTCGGTCCGCGGTTCCCGGACATGTCGATGCCATATGATGCCGATCTGCGGGAAACAGCGCGCGCAGCCGCGCGTGACCTCAGGATCACGTTGCGCGAGGGCGTCTATGTCGCCGTGGCTGGCCCGAATCTCGAAACCGCGGCGGAGTACCGGTTCCTTCGAACCATCGGTGCGGACGTGGTCGGGATGTCGACCGTGCCCGAGGTGATCGTCGCGGTGCATAGCGGCATGCGTGTGCTCGGCGTCTCGATTATCACGGACGCGTGTTTGCCGGATGCCTTGGAGCCGGCCGACATCGACAAGATCATCGCGACGGCGCGGGCAGCCGAGCCCAATCTCACACGTCTGATCACGGCCGTGGTGGAGCGCGCGGCATGACGCGGTATCCGGCGCTGACCACTTCGCAGAATGGCGATCTCGAGCGGGAACTCCTGGACACGTGGCATGGGGAAGACCTGTTTCGGCAGACGCTGGAGCGCACTCGTTCCGGCCCACCGTTCGTGTTCTACGAAGGACCGCCCACGGCGAACGGTCGACCGGGCATTCATCATGTCTTTGCCCGGACCATCAAGGACCTCGTCTGCCGGTACCGCGCGATGCGGGGCGAATCCGTAACGCGGATCGCCGGTTGGGATACACACGGTCTCCCGGTCGAAATCGAGGTTGAGAAAGCGCTGGCGCTCAGCGGCAAGAGCGACATCGAAGCGTATGGCGTTGCCGAGTTCAATCAGCGGAGCAAAGAGAGCGTGTTCCGGTACAAGTCGGATTGGGAGACGCTATCGGAGCGCATTGGGTACTGGCTCGACTACGCCCGACCGTACATCACGTACACGAACGACTACATCGAAAGCGTCTGGTGGCTGTTGAAGCAGCTCGCGGAGAAGGATCTCCTGTACCAGGGCCACAAGGTGCTGCCGTACTGTCCGCGATGCGGAACCGCGCTGTCGAGCCACGAGCTGGCGCAAGGATACGCGTCGCACAAGAGTCCTTCCATTTACGTCGTGTTTCGTATCGTCGAGGACGGCGGGTCGGCGCCACGCTACCTGCTCGTGTGGACGACGACGCCATGGACGCTGCCGTCCAACGTCGCGATCGCCGTCCATCCGGAGCTGCGATACGTCGAGATCGACGTGGCGGGGAAACGGGTCATCGTTGC
>JBFIZG010000538.1:0-2399 GCA_041604955.1 Gemmatimonadales bacterium
CGAGGCTCGTCTCCGGACATCGCAATGATAATCTGGTCTACGATCTGCTCGGGCGTACCGCGTATATCGACCGTGATCGCGTCGTCGGGCTCTTCGAGGGTGTCAAACTGCGATTCGAGTAGCTCGGGCGGCATAAAATGGCCCTTCCGTTTTCGCATGCGAGACTGGATCAGATCGGCGTCGCCTCGGAGGTAAACGAAGCACACGTCGCTGCGATCTCCTGCGATCGTCTCGCGATACGATCGTCGCAGCGCGGAACACGCGACTACGACGCGACCGGTCCCGGCGACGTGCTCGTCGATCGCGGAACGCACCTGCTCCAGCCACGGAGCCCGGTCATGGTCGTCGAGTGGCATTCCCGCCGCCATCTTCGCGACATTCGCTTCCGGATGTAAGTCGTCACCGTCGACAAACGGACACGACCACCGCTCCGCCAGCAGTCGGCCGATCGTAGTTTTGCCGCTGCCGGACACGCCCATTACGACAACCGCGCGCCTCGATGTGCCTCCCTCGGCCATCCACCAGGAAGTTTACGGCATGAGAACGAGCGAACGTGTCAACACCGTCGACTCGCCGCGCACCGTGTAGAGGTAGACGCCCGGTGGCAGCTCACGCGAGGAGACTGAGAAGTCGGTTGCACCACCTGGCGCGAGCAAGCCGTCGTATAGCCGCATCACGCGGCGGCCCAGCACGTCGAACACTTCCACGGTGATCGATTTCGGACGCTCAACCTCCACCGAGAAAACCGCCTCCCCTCGCGCCGGATTTGGATACGCTGCCGAAAGCCGCAAGCCGTCCAATTCCGGCGCTTGCTCATCTTCGATCCCGACCGGATTAAGCCGCACCATGCCGTTCGGCTTTGTCGCGGAGAAGTCGAGGACATCGTTGCCACCCCCGATCTCCACGGCATTCGGCGTGCGGACGTCCGTGCCATTGGCGATCTGAAAGTGCATTGCGTCACCCGGCGAAATGCTATGGCCTAGTTGATGGGCATGACCCAGCTCGTGCAAAGCGACCGTTTCAAAGTCGAAACAGCAGAACCCTGTAGCCGTCGGTCCGAAGTTCCAGGTTATGTTGTCTGTTCCGTCCCGCCTGAACTGGATATCGACACCCGCAACGTACCAGTCCTGCCCAGTCAACGAGGAGAAGCCGGAGAACGCCCGCCCGAGGATTCCGGCCCCAAGTGGATTGCTGTCGTTATCGAATAAAACGATGTCAGGGTCGTCGTTAGGAGCCACCACGTTGCTGGTTGTGGTTCCGCCATCGTTGCGCATGTTGAAGCCTGTCGTCTGCTGCCATGTGGCCAGTGCCCGTTCGAACGGGCCGACGGCCGTACTGGTGGAAAAGTCCACGCCCTGATTGCTTGTGTTGGTACTCATCATCAGTGAGTAACCGCCGTTATTCTTCGCCTCGAGAATTGTCCGCTTGAATCCCTGAAAGGCGACGTTTATCAGGTTGTAGTCCACGGTGAGCGCGGTGGCAGACGATCCCTGGCTGTTACCCGCCGTCTGCACCGTAAAGGCGCCCGTTCCGGCACGTGTTGGAACGCGGACTTCAATCCGGGTATCGGTCCACGACTCGACTTCCGAGTCGGGTGTCCCGTTCAGGGTCCCGCCGCCATCGTCTGCGTTCGGGAAGAATACGACGGAATTAGATCCCGCTCCGCCATACGTTTCGAAGCCTGTGCCGTTGATTGTAAGGACCGCCGCGTTGCCCGCGGTTATTGGGTTAGGTGAGAACGACGTTATGACGGGGACCTGTTGCGTCTTTGCTGACAAGCTTTGTGGCTCCGGCGGCTTGTAGTCTCGCAGCAGCAACGGTGCGCCCAGTTTCTCGACAAGCCGCGCATGCAGATCCTCGACTATGTCGGCGTAGACGTGGAAGACATCCGAGGCGGTGCCCGCAGCTTCGTCGTAACGCGCAAATCCTTGCACGCTTGCATAGGGGCTGAACTGCAGCGAGTGATCCACGGTCGATGTCTTGCTCACCGCGCGCGGAGCAGCAGCAAAGAACACACCCACGTCACCCGGCGCGAGCTGCAGTGCCGGGTGAACCACCTGTGCGCGATGCCCGATGACACCGCCGTACGTAACAATGTCGATCTCATCCGACGCACGATCACCTTTGAATACCCTGTACACTTCCACGCGGTTTGAGGTGTATATGAGGTGCTCCTGCTCATCCCAAAAGGACGATTGCGAAACCACCCTGCCCTCGACAATAGCACTTGCTTTCTCGATACGTTGGTCGAGGGATATCTCGTACAGAGCGGCCGTTTGGGCTGCCAGTGGAGTGGGAATTATCAGGCCGGCAAGAACAAATAGAGTCGTGCGGATTTTCATTAGGGACCTCCGGAAGCAAATGACAGTTTTTCGGGAAGCGGGAATCTGTCTCCCCAC
>JBFIZG010000539.1:0-2391 GCA_041604955.1 Gemmatimonadales bacterium
ACTCCTCCTCGGTGGCGCCGGGATAGACCGTGGACTCGTAGACCACCACGTCGCCTTTTTTGAGCGCCTTGCCGACGGAGTTTGACGCCGCAAGCAACGCGCTCAAGTCCGGCTGCTTGGCCTCGTCCACCGGCGTCGGCACGGCGACAATATGAAAATCGGCCGCCTTGAGTGCCCTGACGTCACTGGTATACAGGATGTCGGCTTTTTTGAGCTCCTCGTCGGGTACTTCCCGGGTGCGGTCGCGTCCTTTCTTGAGTTCTTCGACACGCTTCGGGTTGACGTCGAAACCCACCACGGGCCCGATCTTGCCGAAGGCCACCGCCACCGGCAGGCCCACGTAGCCGAGCCCGATGACCGATATTTTTCTTACCTGCGCCATCAGGCGACCCCGTAATAGTCCTTGTACCACTCGACGAAACGCTTCACGCCCACATCCACCGGCGTACTCGGCCGGTAGTCCATGTCCCGGGCCAGATCGTCCACGTCGGCCCAAGTGGCGATGACGTCGCCGGGCTGAAGCGGCAGGAGATTACGCTTTGCCTTCCTGCCGAGGCAATCCTCGATCACCTTGATGTAGTGCTCGAGCTCGACGCTGTTGTTGTTGCCGATGTTGTACAAAGCGTAAGCCGCGCTGCTGGTGGCCGGATCGGGCGCATCACCGCTCCAGTCAGGATTGGCCTTGGCGGGCTTGTCCAGCACCCGCACCACGCCGTCGACGATGTCGTCGATATAGGTGAAATCCCGCCGGTGCTTGCCGTAGTTGAACACGTCGATGGGCTCGCCGGCGAGGATTTTCTTAACAAACATAAAAAGCGACATGTCGGGTCGGCCCCAGGGGCCGTATACGGTGAAAAAGCGCAGTCCCGTCGCCGGAATGCCGTAAAGGTGACTGTAGGCGTGCGCCATGAGCTCATCGGATTTCTTGGTCGCAGCATAAAGCGATACCGGATGATCCACGTTATGGTGGACGGAAAACGGCGATTTCGTGTTGGCGCCGTATACCGAGCTTGACGATGCGAACACCAGGTGCTCCACCGGATTGTGGCGGCAGCCTTCGAGAATATTGAGAAACCCGACCACGTTGGTCCGGGTATAGGCGTGGGGGTTCTTGGCCGCGTAGCGCACGCCTGCCTGGGCGGCCATGTTCACGACCCGGTCCGGTTTTTCGCTGGCGAAGAGCTTGGCCACGCCGTCGCCATCGGCAATGTCCAGGCGCACGTCGCGGAAGTTCTTCGAGCCGGTGAGGCGGGCGAGTCTCGCCTGCTTGAGCTTGACGTCGTAATAGTCGGAGAGGTTATCGACGCCAATTACCTCGTCGCCGCGCGCGAGCAGTCGTTCCGCCAGCGCCGATCCGATGAAGCCGGCTGCGCCGGTGACCAGAATCTTCATCGCGGACGCATCCGGCCGGCGCTCAAGCTCGCTGAGTGTCCGAGGCTAAATAATTGGAATTTCAAAGACTTCCCGCCGAATCCTCTACCCTTCTGAATCCTTGGTGAATAGCTGCAGAAAGTCAAGAAACGGCGGGCTTTCTGGGGCGCGAGATTCTGAGCAGGGCAGGTTCAACGGCAGCACGATTGCATAAGGAGAGGCGAATGGCGGCAGAGTGTGCGGCTCGTTCTGCTCACCGGTTGGTCCGGGGGAATGAGCACCTTATTCAACCCCTCTAGGGAGGACAGAATATGAGATCGCTGTTCATGGTTGTGCTGGTGATTGCAGTTCCCGCAATTCCGGCTGAGATGCTCACCGCGCACCACGAGGGCAAAAATGATCACGTCGCGCCGCAGCCGGTCAAGCTGAAACTGACGGCTTGAGGCCAGACTGTACGCCTGAGCACGCGCGACGGGCCACTTGAGGAGCTGGGCGTCACCCTGACAAGAAAGCATCTCGCGAAAGTCGTGACGAAAGCCGCCGATTACGTCGACTACGGTGCTCGAAGCGTGCAGCCGCTCGGGTGTGCCGACGACGTCCAGGGCCGGCGTTTCTGCGTCATCGGAGAGTGCAAGCCGCTCATGAACACGCCCCGGATCACCTTCAAGTTCAAGGGCAAGTCCGTCAAGACCCGCTGGTTTTAGTTCAAGCCGGATGAGTTCCACGCGCTCGCCGCGGCGCTCGAGCAGTGGGCGGATGACCCGCACAGAAAATGTTCGCGGACTGCGGGGGCACAGCGCACCCATGGAGCAAATCATGTCTGGGCGCCCGAAAGCTCAGTCTGTATCGCCGCGCCGGCCCTCGCTATCCAGAACCGCGATGGTTTTCCGGTAGAGATCTTCGGCCGCGTCGATGGAATCTGATACGCAGAGCACGCCGAGCTTGCCGAACTCGGACAGCGCGCCGATGAGGTGAAAAACCACGCCCTCCTGGGTCGCCACGTGGAAGTGAAGATCGTTG
>JBFIZG010000540.1:0-2385 GCA_041604955.1 Gemmatimonadales bacterium
CCGAGATCACCGACGAATCGGTGTACGTCGACCGGCGCACGTTCATCGAAGAAATGTGCGGGGCGGGCGCCGTCGCCATGGGTGCGGTAGCGCCCTGGTGCGCCGGTGACCTCAATCAGGACGCCCTTGGCGCGGCGAACGACGAGCTTACCCCCTTCGAAGACGTCACGAGCTACAATAACTTCTACGAATTCGGAACCGACAAGCGCGATCCGTCGAAGAACGCCCATACGCTTCGGCCGCGACCGTGGACGGTCGCCATCGGGGGCGAAGTGCACAAACCGGGCGTCTTGGACATTGACGACATCATGAAAGCGCACCCGGCGGAGGAGCGGGTCTACCGGTTACGCTGTGTCGAGGCATGGTCGATGGTGATCCCATGGCTGGGATTCCCGCTTGCCAATCTGCTGAAGCAGGTCGAGCCAACGTCCAACGCTAGGTACGTCGCCTTCACGACACTGTTGGATCCCGAGCAGATGCCCGGACAGCGGCGTCGGATTCTGCCGTGGCCGTATGTCGAGGGTCTCCGTCTCGACGAGGCGATGCATCCGCTCACGTTCATGGCAGTCGGGTTGTATGGGAACATGCTCCCCAATCAGAATGGGGCGCCGATTCGGCTGGTCACCCCGTGGAAGTACGGGTTCAAGAGCATCAAGTCCATCGTCCGGATCGAGCTGGTGCGAGAGCAACCGCCGACGACGTGGAACATCTCCGCGCCCAACGAATATGGGTTCTATGCCAACGTGAACCCGGAGGTGGATCATCCACGTTGGAGCCAAGCGCGGGAGCGGAGAATCGGGGAGTTTCGTCGGCGTAAGACGCTGATGTTCAACGGTTACGGAGACGAGGTCGGACACCTCTATGCCGGAATGGACCTTCGCCGCAACTACTAGCCGTCTCCCGCGCGTGTGACGCGCACCCAACTGGTCCGACAGGTCGGGAAGCCCATCCTGTTCCTCGCCTGTCTCATTCCGGCTGCGTTACTGGCGCTGGACTTCGTCGCTGACGACCTCGGTGCGAATCCCATAGAGGAGATCACGCATCGCACGGGCAGGTGGGGACTTCGCTTCTTGCTTATGACCCTTGCTGTCACCCCACTGCGGCTGCTTAGCGGCTGGTCGCAGCTCATCGTGTTCCGGCGAATGCTCGGGCTGTTCGCCTTCTTCTACGTGCTGCTGCATTTCTCGACGTACCTCGTGCTCGATCAATTCTTTTACATTGCAGGAATCGTCGAAGACGTCGCCAAGCGGCCGTACATCACCGTTGGGTTTACGAGCTTTGTCCTGCTCATTCCGCTCGCGGTCACATCAACGAACGGCTGGGTCAAGCGGCTCGGCGGCAAGCGGTGGTCGGCGCTCCACAAGCTCGCCTACGTGGCGGCCACCGGGGGGGTGTTGCACTTTCTATGGCTCGTCAAGGCCGATACGAGGGCCCCGGTCATTTATGGGAGTATCTTGGTCCTGTTGCTCGGCATCCGAGCCTGGAAGCATCGTGTGCGCCCGCGACGCGCACCGGTGAGGCGGCCGGCGCCTGAACTCGGAGGATCATAAACTGTGAGCACGCGTTCGATGACAGCAGTAGCCTTGCAGGGTAGGTTCTTTCCCGTCCCCTTCACCGGAGGTGCCTATGTCGTCATTGCTACGGACAGCAGGGTCTCGCTCGTGGATCGTTCTCTTCCCAGTGCTCGCTGCGTGCGGCGGTGACGGGGGGACTGGCCCAAACGGTGGCGGCGGTCCGGTCGCCACGTCGATCACGATTGGCGGGACGGATGTGACGCTGGTCAGCATCGGCGAGACCGTTGTCATCACGGCAACCGCCACCGATGCGAGCGGCAACGCGATCACCAGTGGTTTCACCTGGACCAGTACCAATACCTCAGCGGCCACCGTCTCGGGAACGACCAATTCAGCGACGGTGACCGCGGTGGGGAACGGCGCCACCACCATTCGGGTGGCGCGGAACGCGGTGTCGGACGAAGTCATGGTCACGGTCGCGCAGGAACTCGTGGGAATCGAGGTGTCGCCGTCACCGGCGACGGTCCTCGAAGGGCTCTCGGAACAGTTGACGGGAACGCCGCAAGATGCACGGGGCAATGCGATCAGTGGGCTCACGGTCATGTGGAGTTCGGATGATCCGGGGGTGGCGAGTGTCGATCAAACGGGGTTGGTGACCGGCGTGTCGGTGGGACAGACGACGATCAGGGCGTCGACCGGTGGGTTTGAGGCAAGTTCGGACGTCGACGTCGAACAACTGAGCTTCGCCGCGCACGTGGAAACTATCCTCGATGCCAGTTGTGCCCTTGGTGGCTGTCATAGTGCGTCGGATCCTCAGGAGGGCATGAATTTGACTGCCGGGGCGGCATATGGGTCAATTGTGAACGTGCAG
>JBFIZG010000541.1:0-2376 GCA_041604955.1 Gemmatimonadales bacterium
AATGAGCGAGGGCTGACGGGCGGCAACCATTCCCAAGACGAAGAACGTCCCACCCGCACCATGTTGAGACAGGAGTCGCAAAATGGTGCGCACACTATCCGAAACACGACTTTCGAAACCGTCCCAATCCTCACGCCGGACATATGGCTCGAGAGCCGAAACCTGATAGAACTCTTCGACGTCAACCGTAAAGTGGTGGGGCACCCCGTCCTCGGCTATCGGTTGCCGCTCCCGGGGAGCGGGCCTTTCTCTCCGATGCTGCAATCCCCTCGCGCGACGCGACGGCGGTGGCGCTCTGCATCCTCGCGGAACACGCTACCGCCGAATATGCGAGTGCCGCGAGCGGAAGTATCTGTGCCTCCACTCGCGGCCTCACCGCAGTCCCACCAACGTGAGACCGCGGACGCACGACCGGCGTCTAACTTGCCTGACGCGGTCGCGGATCGACGAAGCCGCCGTACCGCTTGGTTTGATCCGGCAGGAACCGCCTCAGCACCTCGACCTCGGCCGCGTTGTTGATGTAATACTCCATCGTGTCACGCAGCGTCTTTCGCAGGTTGTGTTTTGGCGTCCACCCGAGCAGCCGGAGCTTGCTGATATCCGGTGGCAGCCGGTCTGAGTCCTCGTACCCCGGACCGTAAAAATCCTCGCCGGTGATGTCTCTGATCTCCGACTTCGCCGGCTCCCCGGTGATCTCCTCATACAAGTCCACCATCAAATACGCCATGTCGCGAATGGTGGTGTTGTTGTTGGGGTTCCCGATGTTGAAGATCTGGTTTCTGGACTGTTCCGGGTGATCCAGGATCGTTTGGAACGCCGTCGTCGCTTCCTCGATGTGCAGGAACGCTCGATGGTACCGGCCGCCCTCGACCAGATGGATCGGGCCGCCGGACAACAACGCGGACATGAAATGGGCGAAGACCCGCGGCCCTCCCATGGTGCCGGGTGAGACGAGATAGTCGATCCGGCTTCCAATGAAATTGAACGGCCGGATGATGACGTATTCCAAATCACCTGCCGCTCCGTGCGCGTAAATGACGCGCTCCAGAAGCGCCTTGCCGGCGGCGTAGATCCAGCGCTGCTTGTGTGTCGGGCCGAACACCGAGTCGGACTCGTCTTCCGTGTAGTGCTTGCCCTCTTCCAGCTTCCCGTACACCTCCGCCGACGAATACTGGATCAGCTTCTTCCGGTGTTGCATGCAGATCTTGGCGACCCGCAGATTCTGGATGAAATTCAGCTCGAAAACCTCGAGCGGCGATGACACGTACAAACTTGGGTTGGCGTATGCCACCAGATCGACGACCAGATCCGATTCCCGAATGACCTTGTCCATGAGCGGGGTCTCACCCGAGATGTCGCCTTCCAGGAACTTGAAGTTTCTTCCCGAGATTCCCTCGAGTTTCTCATCCGTGACGTCGACGCCGACAACGTCATGCTCGCCGCGCGCGATGAGGTGCTCAACCATGTGGGAGCCAACAAAACCTCCGGCACCCAAAATCGCGATTTTCAATGTTCTTTCTCCCGTGAGTGGCGTGTGTCAACTCGCTGAGACCTGCGCGGCCGTCCGGCCGCCAGGTCCTTCGTTTCGATGTCGTTACGCGTCTTAAGGGATTAGCAAGAACTGTGCTACCCGCGACACCGACAGAAACGGCGGCACACGTACAAATCCCGGAACGAATCGGCCACTGCGACGCCCCACGACACCTCGAACCTGGCGAAATGCGACCGCTGAAAGCACTGATGCCATCGGTGTTGTGAGACTGCAACAAATTGCAGTCCCAGCATTACAGCGCCGGTGACACGTTACCCGCTCTGGAACTGGCGTCCTTGGGGTCTCCGCACACCGGGCCTCGAAGGCATTGGCACTCGCTGGGTTATCGCGCCCCTCTCGGACGCGGAAGTGGTCGGCGAAACGCTCAGTCGAGCAACCGCAGGCAGTGATGGAGGTAATAAGTCGCCACCTGGTCCCGATGCAGATACGAGTCGAAGAACGCGCGACTGTTCCGAATCAACCGTTTCCGATCCGCATCGTTCCGGAGGTAGCGTTCGCACACGTTCTCCAGGTCGGAAAAATCATCCTTGCAATAGGCCACATGCTCGCCTTCGACCAGCGGGTACTGAAACTGGCAGGTGTGCCGCGGCCCCACGATGCACGCTCCGACCGCCAAATAGTCGTACAGACGAAAGGTGATGTTCGCAGTCCCGCTCAAGTCGATGCAGACGGCCGAACGGGCCACTTCCCGGAGATACCGGCTGTAGCGGACCTTTCCCTGGCCTCCCTGGAACCGAAACCGATCGCTGCCGGCGAGGATTTCCAGGGGGACGCGGCGTTTGTCCATCGTCAGCTCAAACCGACCGTAGACCTCGAACGCGACG
>JBFIZG010000542.1:0-2362 GCA_041604955.1 Gemmatimonadales bacterium
CGAGGACCAGATTGATGCACTTGAGGCTCAGGTGGCCAATTTCGCCGCCGATCTTGCCGCAGAGCGCGAAGAAGCGCCGGCCGCTCCACCGCCATCAGGCCGTCCCCGCGGACGCTGGCGGAAGGGCGGACGCGAAGCACGGGCGTAGCTGCTGTCAACGCACGACAAGCTGCGACCCGCCGACTGCATCCGTGGGGTGCGCGTAGAACCCCGCATCCCACTGTGCTACCAGCGCCGCCCAGTTTGGCTGAGTGCGCCACTTGCGCGCCCCTGCGTTGCGGCCGCCCGTAAAAGCCGGCGACGCCGGATTGAGCGAGAAATCCCCCGAGCTCGGCGTTCCCGAGAGCTGCGGACTCTCCTCGACGCTATTGGTGTCCTGACCGCTCGCCGCGCGCCACGCGACAATGCCTGATTTTGTCGTGTCGTTGTTCGTGATGTACGAGGCTGTCCCGCTCGTGTTGTGGTAGACGTTCCGGTCCGCTGTGACCGGATTCGCGCCCTGAAGATTGAACATCGTAGCGCCGGACAAATTGAACACGCAGTCATGCAGCGACAACACCGTGTCAGCGTCGTCTGAGAAAACTGGAATGCCGCCGCCGGGCGCTACGCGCACGAAGGTCGCATGGCCAAGTGTCAGGTCGTACTCGATCGTGGTATTGCCCCAAATCACCCCGCCGGACGGGCTCGCATTCCAGTAGACCGCTACGTCCGACGCTTGGAACACTGCGCCCGCCGCCGAAATATCGAACAAACGGAAGTTTGCTGGCGGACCAACCATCGTCAGACCATCGATCGTGACTGGCTCCCATACGGCGCAGCCTCGACCGCCATTCTCGACGTAACAGTCTTGCATCAGTTGTACGATACCGGCTGACCCGGAAAACACACCGTTGACCGTCGAGCCTTGTCCGTTGACGTAGACGTTGCGCCACGTTTCAGAGGCAAACTCTTCGGCCCCGGCGGTATGGCTGAAGATTGATGGAACTCCGTATAGAACGCTTCCATCGTGGAGAACGTTGCCGCCCGTCGGGGCCGATCGGAACGCCGTAAAGGAATTCGACCCGCTGCCCCACTGCGATGTAGTGGGGATCTGCCTGTATGCGATGCATCCAATCCAGGCGACATCAGCTCCCGCATCCGGCTGAAGCACGCTGTGGTGTTTCCCGCCCCAACGGGTGATGCAGCGCTCGACGCGGCAACCGATCTTGCTGCTCGATATCAGTCCGTCGTTGTGGCAGTTCTTGTCACAGAAGATGTCGCGGACGGTATTTCGGTCGCCAAGCTGAATTGCGTGATCGCGCCTGCTGAGGCGGTACTCCTTGCCGTCGCTCGTCGGGATCGTGCTGCCCTTGGGGTGTACGTAGACCGTGAGCGGATTATTGGCCTGAGCCTGGCCGGAATACCAGCACGAGCCGGGCGTGGCGTCGCAGTTCGCCACGCTGGTCGCGAACGTCAGGGCGTCTCCGTCCTCCCATACGCGCAGGAAGCTGATCACCGTTGTGATCGCGTGGGTCCATGAAATCTCGTAAACGTTGGTGGTCGCAGGCGTCGCCGAGAAGTTGGCGTTATTGGCGACACCGCTAGTGTCGATCTTCGGCATGGGGTCGGCCGCATCGCCGTAGTCGTCGATCAGCACGTCGGAATACGCCGCCGTATTTAGCTGCTCCTCCCAATATGAGCCTCGTTTCAGGCCAACGCGCGCGCCATTCGACAGTGCGGCAGAGAGCGCGGCGAGCGTCTTTAAGGGCTGATGGCTTGTTTTCCCCGTGTTCAGATCGTCGCCTAGCACACTGTCAACGAACAGGTCGAAGATCTGGTCTTTCGGAATGCCTGTGCCGCCGCGCCTGCCTGCGCCGCGGCGTGCCGGCACTCCAACATCGGAGAGCGAGTCGAGAGAGGGGAACCTTTTGGTCAACGGCATCAGCTCAACTCCGCAAGAACTGCCGCTTCCTGTTCGTCGAAGACGCGGCGCCAGGCAGCTTCAAGTTGCCGAACAAACGGCCGACGGACGTTCTCATATAGGTCAACCGGGTCGCCAAACTCGCCAAGATCGCGGCGCTGGTTTTCGCGCGACGGTAGAGCCGCGCATCGACAGTTCACGCTCAGCTCCGGTTCTTTAAACCCGCCAGGCCAGTGGGCTTGCGACCCATTGGGAGCGGTGAAACGCTCGTTCCAATCGACCGTCTGGCCTTCCATCTCGTCGTGGTCATGACGAACGGCCGGATCGAGTTGTGAACTCCAGCGCTTTTTCGAAAGTTCTCCGACCCATTTCCCGGCGTCGATGGCGGCGAAATTGCTACCCCTTACCACCTCTGTAGTCGCGATCATCTTCGCCCTGCGCTCGCGCGCATCTTCAAACACG
>JBFIZG010000543.1:0-2357 GCA_041604955.1 Gemmatimonadales bacterium
ACAGCTACGGCATGAAGCAGATTTGCGGTGACCGGTACGTGCTCGTCGGGGACGCGGCACGGTTTGTCGACCCGATTTTTTCGAGCGGCGTGAGCATCGCGCTGAGCAGCGCCCGGCTGGCAAGCCTCGATATCGTCAAGGCGGTGGAGCAGAACAGATTCGATCGCTCGTGTTTCCGCGACTTCGAGACAACGATGCGTCGCGGATGCGCCAACTGGTACAACTTCATTTCGATGTACTACCGACTGAACGTGCTGTTCACGTACTTTGTAGCCAACCCCAAATATCGTTTGGACGTCTTGCGGCTCTTGCAGGGCGACGTGTACGACGAGGAAGAGCCGCCCGTTCTCTCGAAAATGCGAGAACTCGTGACGCAGGTCGAAGGCAATCCCAATCACGTATGGCACAACCTTCTTGGTAGCCTGACGGCCGATGCCGCGAAACCCACTTTTTAGGTTCGGGGCGTTCGCCACCGTGGCCACGGAACCTCAGGTCGCGGCGCCACCGTCGCCAAGCCCAATCCGCGTGGCGCAAGCCGAGGCCAAGCCGGTCGCCACGGCGCACCCCAACGACTCGCGGGACGTCGTCAAGTACGGCCTCCTCCTGCTGCAGCTCGTGGCGTTGGTGGCAGTCTTCCGAACGTTCCGTGTGGTCGACAGCACCTTCGTCCAGATGAGCGGTCTCACCGTGGGTGCGTTCGCCGTCCACTACTGGCTTCCGTTCCGTTGGAAGAAGCCCTTTTTCGTCTTGTTTTCCATGTTGGGGGCGTTCGCGCTGCTGGACCCCGTGGTGGCGGCCATGATTCTCGGGTCCGGGTTGGCGCTGTACGCGCTGCTCAACATGCCGGTCCGATACGCGGTGCGGGCGGGGCTGCTCGCCGCAGTCGCCGTGACCGCCATGGCGTTCCGAAACGTCCTTCCAGAGTCCGACGCGGCGGCGAGCGTCATCAACGCGTTTTGGCCGGTGTTCGGCGGTATCTTCATGTTTCGGATGATGATCTACGCGTACGACTTGCGGCACGAAAACACGCGCGGCACGTTCCTGGACTATCTGGCGTACTTCTTCCTCCTACCAAACTACGTGTTCCTGTTGTTTCCCGTCATCGACTACCAAACGATGCGGAGCACGTATTACAACAGCGAGTTCCATAAGCAGGCGCAACAAGGTGTTCGCTGGATCGCCCGTGGCGCTGTCCAGCTGCTCATTTACCGGTTGATCTACCACTTGCGCCCGAATCCGGCGCCGGACGACGTCACGAACCTCACCACGCTGATCGTTGCGATGGTGACGACGTACCTGCTCTACCTACGGCTGTCCGGCGCATACCACATCATCATCGGCATGTTGCACTTGTTCGGGTTCAATCTGCCGGAAACACATCGTAATTACCTGCTGTCGTCGAGCATCACGGATTTCTGGAGACGGATCAACATCTATTGGAAAGATTTCATGGTGAAGATGTTCTACTATCCGATCTTCTTCCGCCTCCGGAGGTTTGGAACGACCTGGGCTACGGTGTGGGCGACCACGATCGTGTTCTCACTCACCTGGTTGCTCCATTCCTATCAGTTCTATTGGCTGTCAGGCGAGTTTCTCCTCGTATGGCATGACGCGCTGTTCTGGGCGATCCTCGCGTGTATCGTCTTCTTCAACGTGCTCTACGAGATGCGTCCAAAACCATCGGGTCGCCAGGCAACAACAAACCTCGATCATCATGTGATGAAAGTGGCGGGAATGCTCTGCGTGATCATCGTGCTGTGGTCGATGTGGAACGCGACGTCGCTGTCCGAATGGATCGACATGGTCACCTACTGGGAGATCGGCTGATGCAGACCTTCGCCGGCCATCTCCGGTTCTCGTTGGTCACGATCGGCGTCCTCTTGGGATTGGCGTATTTCGAGCGGTCCCGTGGCGAAGGCGATCCCACGACGCCACTCGAGCGCGCCGTCGAGGTGATGGGCCGTTCCGGTCTGAGCGAGATCGACGAGGACGCGCTCACTGCCGGATACTACGAGGCCCTGCTCGACGAAGGACAACGAAGCCGCGCGAACAGCCGGAGCCTGTTGACGGCGCTCCGGGCGGGGGAACAGGCGCCGCCCAACTGGGTCGTGCTGGCCAAAACGGAAGCGGCGCGGCAGGTGGGCGGGTTCCTGCAGTACGATCTCCGACCCAACACGGTCATTCCGTTCAAGGGCGACAGCCTCCGCGTGAACCGCTGGGGCCTCCGCGATCGCGAGTACACGTTGGAGAAGCCGCCGGGGACCTACCGGATGGCCCTGGTGGGCGCATCCTACACGATGGGGACGGGCGTCCCCATGGAGCAGACCTATCAGGCACTGCTCGAGCGTCGGCTCGAC
>JBFIZG010000544.1:0-2357 GCA_041604955.1 Gemmatimonadales bacterium
ACGGGATCGCGAGCAAGACGATCATCACTTCCGTCAAGTTCTTGAAGTGAAGATACAGCAGAAAAAAGATGATCAGAAGCGTAAGCGGCAAGACCAAGGTGAGCCGCTGTTGGGCGCGTTCCATGTACTCGTACCTGCCGCTCCACTTCATGTTGTAGCCGGGCGGTAGATCGATATTCTCGGCAACGGCCTGCTTGGCTCGTTTCACGTACGTGCCCATGTCGACTTCGTCTTCGCGAATGCTGATCTGGATCCAGGCGTTGAGACGGGAGTTCTCGCTTTTGATCGCGGGCGGACCCTTCTTGATCGCCAGCCTGGCGACCTGGCTCAGCGGAATGTGCTCTCCGCGCGGCGTCGGAACGAGTACTCGTCCCAGCTTCTCCGGATCGTCCCGCAACTCCGGCTGGTAGCGCACGTTGACCGGATAGCGCTCCAGGCCTTCCACGGTCTGCGTGATGTTCATGCCGCCGATCGCGGTCATGATCACGTCCTGAACGTCGCCGACGGTCAGGCCATAGCGTGACGCTTCGATACGATCGATCTCGAAGTCGAGATAGTTTCCGCCGTAGGATTTGTCCGGATAGGCCGAGAGCGTACCCGGCAAGGTCTCGACGACCTGGGCGACTTCCTGGGCGACGGTCTGAAGGGTTGCCAGGTCCGGGCCGGAGATCTTGATGCCGACCGGCGCCCGGATTCCGGTGGTCAGCATGTCGAGCCGGATCTTGATCGGACCTTCCATGCTGGCATTGGTCAAACCCGGAAACTGGATCGCGTCGTTGATCGCGCGGTCGAGCTCACCCGGTGTGCGGGCCGGCTTCGTCTCCGGCCAGATTCTGTTCAGGACTCCGCGCACCGTCGCCGGCATCGGCCAGCGGCTGTAAAAGCGCTTCACCTCCCGTCGCGGCCAATCCTCGGCGGGCTTGAGCATGATCGTCGTCTCGATCATCGAAAGCGGCGCCGGGTCGGTCGAGGTCTCGGCCCGCCCGATTTTGCCGAAGCTGTGGTGGACCTCGGGGAACTGCCGGATGATCTTGTTCGTCTGCTGGAGCAGCTGCCGGGACTTGGTGATCGAGATCCCCGGATCGGTGGTCGGCATCCAGAGGAAGTCTCCCTCATAGAGCGGAGGAATGAATTCGCTCCCCAGCCTCTGGTACGGAAGGAAGGTAACCGCCGTGACCAACCCGGCGGTCAAAATGACGATCTTCGGATAGCGCAGGACGAAGTGGATGAAGGGCTGATAAGCCCAAATGAAGAAACGGCTCAACGGGTTCTTGTGCTCCGGACGGATCTTGCCCCGCACGAGTAGGGCCATCAGCACGGGAATGATGGTGATCGCCAACACCGACGCCGCCCCCATGGCGAAGGTCTTGGTGAACGCGAGGGGACGAAAGAGCCGCCCCTCCTGTGCCTGGAGCGTGAAGACCGGCAGGAAGGACAGCGTGATGATCAGCAGGCTGTAGAAGAGTGCGGGTCCTACCTCTTTCGCCGCCTGAATGATGACCGAGTCACGATCGAACGGCTTGCCCGACTCTCTCGCACGCTCGAGATGTTTGTGGGCGTTTTCGACCATCACCACACTGGCATCGACCATCACGCCGATCGCGATGGCGATTCCGCCGAGGGACATGATGTTCGCGTTGATTCCCAAGGGGTACATGATGAGAAACGAAACGAGAATCCCGACGGGCAACGTGACGATGGCCACGAAAGCGCTGCGGAAGTGCAACAGGAACAGGATGCACACGAGTGCGACGACGATCATCTCCTCGGTCAGCTTGCGACCGAGGACTTCGATCGACTTCCAGATCAAAGTGGAGCGATCGTAGACCGGGACGATTTCGACGCCTTCCGGGAGACCCGCTTTCAGACTCTCGAGCTTCTCCTTGATGCGATCGATCGTCGTGAGGGCGTTCTCTCCGAGTCGCATGACGACCACACCGCCGACGACCTCGCCCTCACCGTTCAGCTCGGCAAGGCCACGCCGTAGTTCCGGTCCCAGTCCGACTTCGGCGACGTCACGGACCAGAACCGGAACACCATCCTTGCTCACGCCGACCGACACCGTCTCGACATCCTGAAGCGTCCTGAAGTACCCCAGGCCCCGGACCATGTACTCGGTCTCGGCCATTTCGACGAGGCGTCCGCCGACGTCGTTGTTGCTGCGGCGAATCGCGTGCACCACACGGGAGATCGGAATGTTGTAGCCCTGCAGCTTGATCGGATCGATCGTGACCTGATACTGCTTGACGTAGCCGCCGATGCTGGCGACTTCGGCAACTCCCTCGACGCTCGTGAGCTCGTATCGCAAATACCAGTCCTGAATGCTTCGCAGCTCCTGGAGCGTGTGCTTATCGGAC
>JBFIZG010000545.1:0-2355 GCA_041604955.1 Gemmatimonadales bacterium
AGTTCTCCATGAAAACTGAATCCCGCAACGACGCAGTTGTTCGGGGTATCGGTTCCCACGAGGAGTTGGGCCCCGGCCTCGTGGATCTTGCGAAATGCGACGAGGTACTGCTCGAACACCCGCTCGCGGAGCACGGGATCCGCTGCTTCGATCTTGTCAAGAAGCTGGTTGCACCAGGCTTGGCTGCGGGACGACATGTACCGGACTGTCGAGGTGTCGATCCGGCTGCGATCGTTGAGTTCCATGTCGAGCGTGGGTGTGAAGTAAACGGTAGGTTGGCTGAGCGCGGCCAGCACGGTTGCGCATCGCGACCAATCCACCGACACCCAATGTTCGAACATGATGCCGTAGTAGGAGTCGTAACCCTCTTGGAACTTGGCGTTGATAGCCCGTTCAAACCACGCGTCGGGGTCGTCGACGCAGTCCTTGACCGTAGCCAGTCCCAGATGTTCAATCGTGCGCTGGCCCGCCTCGACGGCGTCCAGGATGGACACTCGATCCGGCACGTGACCTGCGAAGTGAAGACCCGACGTCTTCGCGTCGGCGGTGATCGCAGCGTAGGTTGCCGGATCGAGATCGTCGTAGACTTTGAAAAAATCGACGCCCGCTTGCCGCAGACGAGGTAGCTGCTCCCGTGCCTCGTCGGGTGTCTGGAGGATGAGTGGAAGCTTGCCGTACCATGGCTTGCGAGTGCCATCCAGCAAAGGGCCGGCGGCCAGCAGACGTGGAGCGATCTGTTCGGGTTCGGCCTTCAGACGCGCACGCACCTCTTTGAGAATCGGAAGCTCGCTGCCCATATCGCGCACGGTCGTGATGCCGTTGGCGACGAGAAGAGGAAACGTTCGCTCCAACGCGTCCTTCGTACTGCTCATCACGTGCACGTGCATGTCAGTAAAACCCGGCAAGACGTAGGCGTCGTTTCCCTGGATGACCCGGATATCGGGGGGTAGCCGTCGCGGGTCGGTGGGCTCCACAGCGATGATGCGATCTCCGGAGATCACGACCATGTGATCTTCGAGTATCGATTCACCCAGCAACGTGATGACCTTGACGTCGAGGAGCGCCAGCGTCGCCTCGTCGTACCTCGAAGGAGCGCAGGCTACCGCGGCCAACACGACGAGAGTGACAACGGCCAAGGCTCTGGCAGCTGAACGATGCGGCACGTTTTCGATCTGCTCCGCGCAGTTGTCTGGGGGCACCGGCGAGACCGTTAACGATCTGCGTCGCGCTTGGTTTCTACCAGTACCTTTTTGGCCTTCTCGTCGAATTCCCGGGCACGCACGATCCCCAGAAAGACCACTCCCGTGATAACGGCGCCGAACGCGAAGATGGCGAATAGCTGAGCAGTCATGCAGCGAGTTCTCCTAGCGCCGGTCGAGGCGCACACGAACACCCACCCACAGAATCAGGATCGAAGGAACCCACAGATCGACGAAAACCCCGTAATGGTGGTCGACCAGGAACCAGAGTGCGACGCTCGCCACAAAACTGGCGAACGCGGCGATCAGAAACGGTGCATCGACTCGGTCAAACATCTACTGCTCTCCCTTGGAAAAACACCATCGACCTCGACAACCCCCGCGAGGAAACGTGCGAGCACTGGCTTCATTCGGCATTGTAAACCGAGACGCCAAACCCAGATCCACTTGCACCGCCGTTCGCGGGGGCCCGGGCGCAAAGCGGGGCCGGCGGAAAGCCGGTGGACGCCATCCATCACCGGCTACTGCTTGCCGGCCCAGTTGACGACCAGCGTGATCGGGTAACCCTCGTTGGGGTCGTCCGGGGTGCCGAGGACGAAGCGCTGGCCGTCGAGTGTCGAGGCCCACGTCGCCTCCGCGCGCGTGGGGAAGAGCCGCTGCGGCCGGTCGGCCACGACGTTGTCGCCCAGCTCGATACGGACGCTGCTCAGCGCTCCCTCGAGATCGAGGAAGTAGATCTCGCTGCTGTCCTCTTTCCAGCCGATGGCCCAGTCCGCACCCTCGACGGAAAGCTGCCACTTCCCCTCACCCGAGGGAAAACGCGTCAGGTACAGCTCGAAACGACCACTCTCGTTCGAGATGTATGCGATCCACTCGCCGTCCGGTGAGAACCGCGCGTACCCCTCGTCGAACGGCGTGGCGACCAGGGCGAACGGGTCGCTCCCGTCGACAGGCACGATCCACAGATCGCTCTTGCTGATGCCCTGGCTGACCGCCAGGTACTTGCCGTCGGGCGACCAATCGTAGGGAGAGGCAGGTCCCTCGCCTGCGAACAGCAGCTCGGGCTCGCCGCGGCCGTCGGCCCGAACGACGTAGACATCGCCGACATCTCGCTCGCGGTCGGACTGGAACGCGACGCGCTTGCCGTCGGGCGACC
>JBFIZG010000546.1:0-2346 GCA_041604955.1 Gemmatimonadales bacterium
AAATCCTGATACAGCCATCTGATCGACAGTTTGTCGTACTCCCCGATGCGCTGCACGTAGGCGTTCGAGAGATCCAACTCGCCGTTGGTGATCTCAACCAGCGGCGCCGGATAGTCCATCACACTCTCCCGGTCGTACGCGCTCGTCATGTAATTGTGCGGGAGACCGAGCGTATGTCCGATTTCATGCGCCGTGAGCTGGCGCCACCGTGCAAGCGCCATTTGAACGGCAGCCTCGTCGTCCGCCAACTGAGCCAGATACTCGAAGTCGGGCGCCGCGGCGAGGCCACATGCGTCGTAGTACATGCCCTGATCCAAGCCGGGAGCAAACGGCGGAACCACGCCCTCGCCGAGCAGATAGTCCTTCCGCAACCGCAGACTCCCCATATTGACGTTGCCCTTGATGATTTCACCGGTACGCGGATCGGTCACCGACCCGCCGTAGGAGTAGCCCAGCGTGCGGCGGTGGGTGAAGTGAATCATGTTATAGCGGACGTCGTTCGGGTCGGCGCCGGACGGAAGCACCTCGACCCGGAACGCGTTGATGTACCCGGCCGCCTCAAACGCCTGGTTCCACCAGAGCGCGCCCTCGATGGTCGCACTCCGAATGGGCTCCGGAATACCGGGATCCACGTAGTACACGATCGGTTCGACCGGTTGGGAGCGCTCCGAGTTGGGGTTCCGTTTTTCGAGCCGGTGACGCGCCACCCAGTGAATCGCCAGGTTGGTGTCGATCGCGCTTGCAAAGTCGAAGATGGTCGGCCCATTGACGCCGACCCGAGGATCCATCACGCGCGTGGAGTACCCGTCGTCGGGCAACTCGACGAACGAGTGGTGCTGCCGGAGTGTGACGGCTTCGCCGGTTGCCGCGACTCCGCGCACCAAAAATCCGGGGTTGTCGCTCGTGAACGTTAGGATCGTTTCCACTTCGGTGTTTCGTGGAAACGACTTCGTGTTGGGCAGGTAAAACGTGCTCCGCGACTTTTCGAGCGTGAAACGGCCCTGGTTGCTCCGTTCCATTTGGCGCGCCGCACCTCTGGCATCGCGGAGAAGGAAATCGGTTGCGTCCACCAGCACCGCGCCTCCGGTTTGGGCGACAACTTCGAACCCCCAGTGCACGGATGGCGCAAAGGCGTCCTGCGCGGCTCGAACTTCGTCGGGGTTGTCGCTCCGCGCCTGATAGCGATAGTTGGGCTCCCACAAGAGCACACGCGGCCCGATCTTCCGTGCCTCCAGAAGATAGGTTCCCCGGAGCTGACCACGATCGATGTTGACCGGGTTGCTGCCGAGTCCCGATCCCATCGAGATCTGGTAGATGAACCCGGTATCGAACCTGTCGATCTCCCAGTACATCTTGCCGGTCGCCTCGTCCCAATAGAGGGTGAAAAAGCCCGGCATGGCGGTCGTCCCTGCGGTTTTCTCGGCGATGGAGGGAAGCTGCTGGGAGGCGACTGGCGTCGCCCCGCTCGCAAGCAGTGTCGTCAGGATCAGGCCAATTCCCCACAGGCGTGTCCTCGGAGTACGCGTCATGGTACGGTACCTCGGCTTGTTGGTTGTAGCGATGGATTGAGAGATGCCTAAGATGCAGCGTGGGACGAGGGAACGCGACCACGCCGGATGGGCATCCGTCAGCCAATGGGGCTTCTAGGTACGGCGGGGCGGACGAACTCGAACTATCGTGCCTGGAGGATGTGCGACGTTCTCGAGAATCGGCCCTCCGTCAGCGAATTCCCGCGAGAGCAGCCGAAAGCGGCAGCACGTAGAACCCGGCCGTATCACGCGACAGCTCGGTCACGATCCTGGCCCCGTCCTTGAGGAAGATCCGATTCTCGCCGACGACGATCTCGACGCGCGGTGCGCTCTCCGGGATCAAAACGTCAAACGTGGCTGCGCCGGCGACCCGGACTTCGAGCAACCCGGCGTCGGTGAAGAACGTTGCGGCCTCCTGCGCGGCTCGCACCTCGACGTCCCGACCCGCCGTGAGCGAGATTCGCGCCGCTCCTTCATGCCGTGGTGCCGGTACGGTGAACCTGATCGTCAACACGCGCCCCGGGGACACCGCTACCCCGGCCAATGTTGTGCCCTCGGTCCCAGCGGAGGACGAGGATGGGGTGGCCGCTTCCGGTTGACCCCAATCGCTCACCCACCCCACGACCACATCGACCCACCCGGCGAGGGTCGAGTTCGGGAAGAGGGACGTGGCGTACGCCGCACCGCCAATCGCAAGCGCCCCGATGACGCCGATCGATGACCGCACGTACGCGCCGGCGGGATTCAGCGGCCACCGGCGCCTCGTCCGGCGATGATGATCTGAACGATCTTCGCGTCGCCCTCGGGTACGACAAGA
>JBFIZG010000547.1:0-2340 GCA_041604955.1 Gemmatimonadales bacterium
GATCTGCGCTATCTACCGCCACTCCGACCACTGGATCACCAATACGGCGCGTGGAGCGACCACTTCGAACTGTCCGGTCAACGATGAGATCGACCGCCTGGCATTGGCCGCGGCACGTGCCGTTGGAGGCGGCGTCGTGGCGATTGACTTGCTCGAGACGCCAGACGGACGCCTGCTGGTGAACGAGGTGAACTACACGATGGAGTTTCGCAACAGCATTGACGTAACGGGTGTCGACATTCCCGACCGGATCGCCGGTTACGCCATCGATGTCGCGAAGCAGGGTGCGACGCCTGCGCTCGCGAGCGTTGATGGATAGCGTGACGGTAACCATTGTCGGTGCGAGAGGCTATGTGGGCGGTGAGCTGCTCCGGCTGCTCTTGGGCCACCCACACGTGGACGTTCGGCACGTCACTTCGTCCAGCCAGTCCGGCCGTCATGTGCACACGGTGCATCCGAACCTCCGCGGCATGACTGACCTCCGGTTCACTGCGGAAGAGGACATCGCACCATGCGATGTCGTGTTTCTCACCCTGCCACACGGGCGCGCCGCGACGGGGATCGACCGGTACGCTTCTCAGGCGACCAACGTCATTGACTGCTCGGCAGACTTTCGGTTGCGGGATGCATTGCTGTATCGCCAGTGGTACGGTCACGACCATACCGCGCCGGGTTGGCTCGAACGGTTCGTCTACGGACTACCCGAACGTTTTCGGTCGCAGATCCAACAAACTCGATTCGCGTCGGGAGTGGGGTGTAACGCCTCCGCGACGATTCTCGCGCTTGGACCGCTCGCGGACGAGGGCCTCCTGAACCGCGTCGTCGTTGATGTGAAGGTCGGCTCATCCGAGGCCGGATCCCAACCCACTGATTCGTCGCATCATCCGGAACGAAGTGGTGCCGTGCGCTCGTTCAAGCCGGCGGGACACCGCCACCAGGCCGAGGTCTTCCAGACGTTGGGAAGCGACCTGGACTTGAGCTTCTCCGTCACGGGGGTCGAGCTGGTGCGTGGCGTGCTCGTGACGGCACACTGCTTTCTCCACCGGGAGATGTCACCCAAGGACCTCTGGACACTGTATCGGGATCACTATGGGCGGGAGCCGTTCGTTCGACTCGTGAGCCAACAGACGGGTATTCACCGATATCCGGACCCAAAGATCACCACCGGCACAAACTATTGCGACATCGGCTTTGCGGTGGACGCCGATTCGCCTCACCATCGCGTCGTCGTGATAGCCGCACTCGACAACCTGGTCAAAGGCGCGGCGGGCAGCGCCGTCCAGTCTATGAACGTGATGTTGGGGTTCGACGAGCGTTGCGCGCTCCAATTTCCGGGACTGCATCCGATCTAGGCGCCCATGGAGAACGCCGGACAGTCGCTCGTCGTCGTGAAGATTGGAGGGAGTCATGGAATCGACCTCGACCTCGTGGCCGACGACATTGCGTGGCTCGCGGAGCACGGCCGAGTACCGCTCGTCGTGCACGGGGGCTCTGCACTCACCAATGAGGTCGCGGAACAACTTGGCCATCCTCCGGAATTCCTCACTTCGACAAACGGGTTCACGTCCCGTCGGACGGACCGACGAACGCTCGAGATCTTCCAGATGGTGTACTGCGGTCACGTGAACAAGGGGCTGGTAGAACGCCTCCAAGGTCGAAGCGTGAATGCAGTCGGCTTGTGTGGCATGGATGGAAGAATCTGGGAAGGGCCGCGGAAGTCGGTGATTCGTGCTGTCAAGAACGGGCGCACGGTCGCCATTAGAGACGATTACACAGGCAAGGTCGAGCGCGTGAACGGGGGCCTGCTCCGCCGATTGATGCACGACGGGTACGTCCCCGTGCTCACGCCGCCTGCGATCAGTTACGATGGTGAGGCGATCAACGTGGACGGCGATCGAGCCGCAGCCCAAACGGCTGCGCAGTTGAACGCCGATGCGCTCGTGATTCTCTCCAATGTACCTGGGCTGTTGCGCCACTTTCCCGATGAGTCATCACTCATTCGGGAGGTGCGGACCGCCGACCTTGCCGGTCTCACTGCGCTTGCCGGCGGTCGCATGAAGAAGAAAGTGTTGGGTGCCGAGGAAGCCCTGTCCGCGGGCGTGCCCACGGTGATCTTCGGCGATGGCCGTGTATCGCAACCCATCCGCCAGGCGTTGGATGGCCGTGGGACGGTATTCCGTGCCTGATACGATGTTGATCTCCGGGGCCGACATCAAGCGGCTGGAACAGACACATGCGTCGGGAGGCGTGCCGCGCCGTGACGTGGTCATCGTTCGGGGTGACGGAAGCCGGTTGTACGGTGCTGACGGCAACAGCTACATCGATCTCGGGTCGGGGCAC
>JBFIZG010000548.1:0-2328 GCA_041604955.1 Gemmatimonadales bacterium
ACCGACGATGGCTTCGCCGGTGGCCTGCTGCCACCAGGTTTCCGTCTGGCGGTCGTACATGACGAGATCCGAGTGTCGGAGGTTCCCGGTCGTGCCAAAATCCAATAGCGTGCCGTCGAAGCGCCTGTCAAAGCTGAGTGCCGTGTTGCACAGCGGACAGTACGTTATGGAGACGGGGATGCCGCCGACCACGTCGTTCACGATCTCGTGTTGGATAAGGATCCGAAGCGGATACGCCTTGGCCGTGTGCCCGATCGTGACGAGCACTACCGGTTCACGGTTCTCGAGCCATCGGTCTGCCCGTTGCACGCTCTCGAACTTCGGCCTGTCGATCGCGGGAATACCGTCTTTGGGAGGGCCCCCGGAGACGATTTCATCGAGCGGCACGGTGAACTTCGAAAAATCGGTCTTCCAGCCCTCGAGAGATTGACCGACGATCGTAAACGGGGTGAACGAGAGAACGGTGAGGGTGAAAGCGGTTGCGGCGTGTCGTCGCAGCATTGTGAGCGTCGTCCGGTCCGAGGATGATTCAGCGACTCCACATGGTAACGTGCAGAGCCGGGACCGAGTTCCCCGGCCCCTGTTCGCTCCCAGATCCTGCAGGGCGCCGCGTGCGCGATTAGGTTCCGGTTGATGATAACGGACCACGCTGGCGGCGTGCGGCACCGTATACGCCACGGAAACGACCAGGCCCGGTAGGGCGGCCCCGTGCGGTTGTTTGTCGCGATCAACTTCCCGGACGAGGTCCGGCGTGCCATCTGGAATGCCGCTGCTGCGCTCCGACTGGACTCCATCCCAGTTCGCTGGGTCCGGGCCGACGGCATTCACCTGACGCTCAAGTTTCTCGGGGATGTTGCACGCGACCGGGAGCGTCAGGTGGCGGAGGCGATCGAGGCGGCGGTCGAGGGCACCAAGCCGTTCGTGTTGCGGGCTGGAGGGTTTGGCGCCTTTCCGCCGCGCTCCCGACCCCGCGTCGTCTGGCTAGGTTGCGAGCGCTCCCCTCCTCTAGAGATCTTACAACACCGTCTAGAAGTGGGACTCGAGACAGTTGGGTTTCCGCTCGAGGTCCGCACGTTCGCGCCGCACCTCACATTGGGGCGGGTACGGCGCGGCGGATCTCCAACCGACTTCAAGAGGCTTCGTACCGTCATCGACAGCCTGGACTTTTCGACGGAGACACTGGTCGAGCACGCGGACTTGGTGGAGAGCACGCTCGGCGCCGCCGGCCCGAAATACGACGTCCGTCGTGCATTTGGATTTCGGCCGTGACGACCGGATGTCTTCGTGGGTTCTTCGAGCGGGTAGGGTGCGTCACAGTTCTCGTGGTCGGAGGTGCTGGGGCGTGGTATTTCCGTGACGAGTTGGCGAGTGCGTACCGCGGAGCCGTCACCGAATTCCGTGCTCCGGCGGTTACAGCAACCGAGGTTCAGGGTGTTCCGCCGTCACCCGCGGCGCGCCGGGAGGCCGAAGCACTCGAGACCGAGATCGCACGGGCCGACGGGCCGGCGTTGGTCGTGTTTTCGACCGAACAGGCCGCGTCATTGCTCGACCGGCGATTGGATCAAGATGCGCGTCGCGCCTTGGACTCCATACGCGTCACGTTGGGCGCCGATCGGTTGACGCTGGAGGGACAGTTGCTGACCGACGTGTTCGGTCGCGATTTGCTGGGGCCGTTGGCGCGGGTCATCGATTCCCGAGAGCCCATTCGGATGTCCGGTCGGGCAGATGTCGTGGGACCGGGGGTTCTGGCGTGGGGGGTGGATCAGTTTTCGGTTCGTGGCTTTCCGTTTCCGCGAGTTGCGATCCCCCGGCTTCTCGACCGACTCTCGGCCGGATCAGAAGGGATGCTGCCGGTTTCGATTCCCGCCACCGTGCGCGACGTTCGGATTCGGGACGACGGTTTGACTTTTTATCGGTGAGTTGACGATGGGTAAGCGTGTACTCGTGGTTGATGACGAGAAGGGGGTGCGCGAGGCGCTCCGCCAACTGCTCGAATACGAAGGCATCGAAGCGCATTTGGCGTCGACCGGTGCCCAGGCGTTGAAGATGTACGCCGAACTTCACCCGCATCTCGTGTTATTGGACGTCAAGATGGCGGGTATGGACGGCCTGGAGGTGCTCGCCCAGCTACGCCAGTTAGACGCTCACGCTCATGTCGTCATGATCTCCGGACATGGGACCATTCAAACAGCCGTCGAGGCCACCCAGCTCGGCGCGTACGATTTTCTCGAGAAGCCGTTGGATACCGATCGAATCCTGTTGACGCTCAAACGGGCCCTCGATCACGTCGATCTGGAATCCGAGAACGAGCGCTTGCGTGAGAGCGTG
>JBFIZG010000549.1:0-2324 GCA_041604955.1 Gemmatimonadales bacterium
CTTTGAATTGCTCTGCCAGGCTTTCGGGTCCCACTTGTCTTCCTACATAGGGCCGGATGGCCTCGACAGACACGACGTCCAAGAAGGGCATCTCATGCAAGGCCTCGGTCAGATCCTCAGTCAGCTCGACGGCGAGTTCGCTGAGCGATTTATCCGGACTCCGATCCTCGAAGAAGGGGATAGCGATACTCAGTAAGTCCAAGTGTGTCGCACCGCGGCCTTCGGCCTCTTCACCACTGATCATGAATACGACTACGGCAGCGGCGACCAACACGTTTAACGGTATTGCCGTCTTTTCGACGTTCGTCCAGTGTTGCTCGCCGGCGCGACCGTGGAAATAGGCTAGGAGGAAGACAGTAGGAGTCAAAGTCAATAGGAGGACGATAGCGACCCCGACGAACTGTGACGGCCAATCGTAAAAATCGACCAGGAGACTGGTGAACTCCACAATACCCCAACTTGCAGCCAGGTATACGGCCAGGAAGTGTGGGACCCGGCGTTGGAAGAGGTCTTGGATCAAACGGAATAGCATCGTCGCACCAACCGTGAATTGTGATCGTTGGGCTTGCTGCCGCGGGATGCCTTGGTACGCCGCGCGCTTGACTGGCGCGCACGGTTTGGAGGAACACCTAAGAGAGAGTCGAATACCGATCCAATATGTGAAGCTGGCCTCGAGAGTGCAACGAGATCTTTACCACAAGCGATAATTGTGTGAAGTGTTGATCTCGGAAACTCTTGCGTCGAGGCGGCGGCGACAGCATCATAGAGAGCCTCACCTCAGAATACCGGGAGACGGGATTCAGGTCGGGAAACTGCACCCTCACGACCGTGACGCCCAACCGTGACTTCAAATTCGCAGTGTGGCTGCGTGCCCTGCCGGTCGGTCCAGCGATCGCGCCTGGATAGCCTGCTTGCCGCTATAGTCACCGCTTATCTAGGAGAACGCGATCCGGGCGTTCTCGACAGACGTGCAAACCATTCTCTGTTCACCCGCCGCTAGGAGGCCCAATGACCCCCAAATCCCGCATGCTAGCAGCGTTCGCGCTCGTCGTGATGGTCAGCTGTGCCGTCGGTGGACCCGGAGGGGAGTCCGCTATTTCCACCACACAGGAGGAAGTCGGGTTCATAATTACCTGCGTACACTACTGGCCTTCGCTGCTGGAGTGCCCGAAGACACCGGGTTTGGTGCCAGAGACGAACATTGTCCCAATCCGAGATGTGGATTCCGTACAATACGGCCTTTTCGTCAGAGGCTCGTGGGTGAGAAAGTCCTTTCCAGTGAATCGAGTGGAGACGGCCAACAATATAGATGCGGTGTTCTTCACACGTGACGTGATTAACAAATTCGCGATTCCCTGGTATGTGAGCGAAGGCGTGTCGCTTGACGAACTTAAGGAGATCGTGAACATGATACCGTCGCCATCTGATACGCTTTAGCCGTAACAGTCCAAACTGGCAGTAAGTCGCGGTAGCTGAATCCGAGCGGCCACCTTGGCGGGATCGGAAGGGCGAGCCCCATGCAGAACCGCTGTGCCTAGGGCCCGCCCGCTCCCCGGTCGATTGGCGGGCGGCCGCAGATGCCGGCGCGCACGCTACGTGTCGAGCCCGTGCGGCTGGAGGTCGCGATGTGGTCAGCGCGCGGATGTCTTCCGGCCCCGGAACGATCGCGTTAGTTTTGACTTGCAGCCGAACCCGAGCGCGAACACGTCAACCGGGCATTACGAGCGCCGCAAAACCATGGATGAGAAGCAGGTTGGCAAGCTGGCAGCGGGAATGTGGATGTTCGCGCTGGGTTTCATTCTGTCGGCTGGATCTCTGCAGGCTCAAGAGGCGCTCATCGTGCCGGTACACGTCTGGTCGGACCCCCCGGGCGCGACTGTCTATTTCGTGCCCCAATCCCAGTTCGATGAATCCTTCCTGTCGGACCCGGAAAGACTCGATCGGTACCGCGTAAACGAAGGCCCGACTGTCCCGCGCCCCGACTCGACGGTCACACGCCAATATGAACGCGCGTTCGTGGTGATCTTCAATCTCGACGATGGGCGGCGGGAGATATTGCGCAACGTCCGCGTGGTGTATGGACAGCCAAATGTCGTGGGTGTGCGGTTTCCGGAACTGGATGTTGGGGGGTGGGTGCTTTGTGATACGGGAACGATGGCTCGGGTATCGAACCTTCTGACTGAGCATTTCGCCAACCCCGAGACATTCCCCGGCTACGTGCGGAGTCACCAGGCGTCGCTGAGCGAACCGAACCTGGCAGCGTGTCTCGAGCGTTTGGAGGCCGTCGCGCAAAGGGAGGCTTTTGCGCAGCGCCGCGTGCTCGA
>JBFIZG010000550.1:0-2322 GCA_041604955.1 Gemmatimonadales bacterium
CACGCGCTCGGTGAGATATCCATGACGCAGACTGATGCCTCGCTCGAAGTACGTGTCCGAAGTCGTCATGTCCTGGTAGCCGATGGCATCGTACAAAGAATCGCCGGGTCGGCGAACCATGAAGACGACGTAGTCACCTCGCCTGAACTCCGTGACCTTTTTTCCGACGGCCTCGACGATGCCGAAGCTCTCGTGGCCGAGGACGAGGATGTCTGAGCCTGGGGGCGCTGCACCGTATTCGGCAGCGTTGATCTCCCGATCAGTGGCGTCGACACCGACCTGGACGATTCGCGCCAAGACGCCTCTGCCGTCGGGTACCTCGTCGACCCGCGGCTCCGCAATGTCCGCAAGGTGAATGCTGTTTGCGCGCCCCGGATAGACGGCAATCGCTTTCATTTCATCCTCTCCAATAGGTGATCGCCCACCCGCAGCGCGTTGGCGACGATCGTGAGTGCCGGATTCACGGCGCCGCTCGACGGGAAGAAGCTGCCGTCGACCACATACAGGTTGTCCAACTCGTGCGCCTTACAGTTCACGTCCAATGCGGAAGTCTGAGAATCACGGCCGAATCGGATCGTCCCGTTTTGGTGGGCCACGCCGGCCAAGGGGATCTGCTGGCCAACGAATAGATTTCGCGAGAAGAGACCAACGTGGCACTCGTGACCGTGTTCCGGACATTTGGACTGTCGGTTCAGCGAGTTTTTGAGCTTGGCGATGAGCCGCTTGTGTCCCTCTTCGTTGTTGAGTGTGTAGCTGAGCACGATATTGCCCTGGCGGTCCAGCGTCACCCGGTTGTTCGGGTCCGGCAGATCCTCCGACGTGATCCAGAAGTCCAACGAGTGCTTTGCCATGAGCTCCAGCGTGAAGCCTGGCGCAATGGCCGGTGCCCCCGCCTTCAAGGTCTCGCGATCCAGCTTCCCGACGAAGGAGATGTGACCCATGGGGTAGCTCCACTCCTTCGACGCGAAATAGAAATCGTTGATCGAGAGTGTCTTTTGGAAGATGGTCGGGTTGGGACACTTGGAAACGGCCATCAACACCGAGTTGATGTGCCCCATGTAGTGACGACCGACGACGTCCGATCCGTTCGCCAAACCCCGCGGATGCTTGTCGTTGGCCGACCGCAGTAGCAGCGCGGCGGAGTTGATCGCGCCGCAGGAGACCACCACGATGTCGGCCGACACCGTCTCCGGGGATCCGTTACGCTGGATGTGCACTTTCGTGACCTGGCGACCCGAGGAGTCGGTCTCCAGTTTGGACACGAGTGACTTGGTGAAGAGCGTGACGTTCGGATGCTCGAGGGCAGGATCGACACAGAGGACTTGCGCGTCAGATTTCGCCATGACCAGACAGGGAAACCCGTCGCACGTATTGCAGCGGATACACCGACTCGTTCGTGGATTCCGCTCGTCGAGCATCACGCCAAGGGGGGTGTGAAACGGCCGGAGCCCCTGACGAGCGAAGTCGTCGCTCAGGTGCTGCATGCGCGGCTCGTGGCTCACTGCGGGATACGGGTATGGCTCCGATGCCGGGGGCTCGGTGGGATCTTCCCCGCGCGCACCGTGCACCTGATAGAGGCGTTCCGCCTCAGCGTAATAGGGCTCTAGGTCCGCGTAATCGATGGGCCAGGCCGGCGAGATGCCACCATGGTGTCGCAGCTCGCTGAAATCCTCTTTGCGGAGTCGGAATAGGGCCGCGCCGTAGAACTTGGTATTGCCGCCGACCCAGTAGTTCGTGTGTGGATGGAGCTTTTTGCCTTTCTTGTCGTGCCACGTCTCCTTCGCCTGATATTTTCCCTCGGCGTTGACGGCTTTGGGATCCCAATTGTCCTTATCCCGAGGCACGTAGTCGCCGCGCTCCAGGATGAGGACCCGTTTGCCAGACGGCGCGAGCCGGTAGGCGAGTGTGCCACCACCGGCGCCCGAGCCAATGATGATCACGTCGTAGTGCGTGGAGTGCGGCATTCCCTGATTCTCATTCGGTGAGAGGTGACGAGGGGCGGCACGCTGCCGCCGCGAGTTTCGCTCTGACTGCCCGCGCTAGCGCGGACCGCCCCTCAGGACCATCAGTTCCTCCCCATCATCAACGGCTCGGGACTCCCGGGCCGTTGATGACGTCCCCGACCTTTGGATTGGTGTACTTGTCGCTGACCTGCCGCACGGAGGCGCTTGAGCAATGGGTTCAGGAGGCCGTTCCGAGCGGCGCAGAGCCGAAATTCACGCTGAACCGGCGACACCACACCGTGACGGCACGATATTTCGTCAGGTCGAGATCGGGTGGAACATCGTAATTCTGGTCGCCGATGTTTCCCTTCATCGTTCC
>JBFIZG010000551.1:0-2314 GCA_041604955.1 Gemmatimonadales bacterium
GTCGCTGCGGATGCGGGCCGTCCGCATTCGCTCGACCGAAGCGACACCGTTCTGTCGATTGACAGGTCGGTCCGCGATGCGAAACCGGAGATCGGTGCCCGCCGGTGTCGTGACCCGCACCTCGCCACGACGCAGGACCGCGACGGCCTCTCGTTGTGCACGGTCCAGCGCCTCATAATCGATATCGAGGCCCGCGACCATGATCGAGTCATATACCGCGGAATGGGTGCCATCCAATCCGTCCATGGCAATGGTGCCCGTCCCCCAATGGAAGTGGATCTGCCGTCCGGTGCCCTCATCGAGCCATCGGGCCAGCGATGCCGCTTGCGCTTCGGTGGTCGCGGCGTTGGGACCGGCTGGGAGCCAGACGTACACCGTGGACATCTCGAGTCGCCGACTGAAGTTGGGCACCTGGCCGTAGGGCATGTAGTCGACACGATTCCCCGACTGACTGAGTCGCCTCCCGAGCTCGGCGGCGAGTTCCGGAAGGGTTTCCGGGTCGTAGCGCACCACGACATGCTCACTGGCTGGCTCGAGGGCAGCGACGATCCGTTCCGCCATACGGTCGAACGGGAGGCCCTGATGCACCCACGAGGCGGTAGCACCGATACTGACGATGGCGACGAGGGCCGCGCTCGTGGCGGCGAGGAACCCCCGGGTACGAAGTGCACGCATATCCCATCCTCCGAGAGGATATGAAGATAGGGGAAGCGTGTCGGTATGGCATCCGGATTGACGCGGATTGGCGCTGGCGCTATCTCCCGCATGGCTCTGACAGAGGACGTGTATGCGGGTCGGTACCATCATCGTGGCTGTGCTCCATACGACCGTGGCGCATGCCCAGGCGCCATTGCGCGCCGTCGTCGACACCATGCGGTGGAGTCCGGCGCTCAGTATGCAGTACCGTGGCGTGTCCGGCGTCGATCTCTCGCCTGACGGACGTCTCCTCGCGTACGTCGTGCGGAATGCTGTCATGACGGACGAGCAATCGGAGTATCTCAGCCACGTATGGGTCGCGGCGGTCGACGGGTCGTTCAACGTGCAATACACCCAGGGCGAGCATTCCGCCAACGCCCCGAAGTTCTCGCCGAGTGGCGAGCACCTCGCCTTCACCAGCGCGCGATCGGGGACGACGCAGGTGTGGGTGATGCGCGTGCGCGGAGGCGAGGCCGAGCAGGTGACCGAGGCGGAAGGCAACGTCACCGAGTTCGGTTGGTCGCCCGATGGTGGCCGCATTGCGTACCTGATGGTCGACCCCGATCCCGAGCCGGTCAAGACGGCGAAACGCGAGAAGAGCTACGTGACCGTCGTCGACCAGGATTTCCGGTACGCCCATCTCTACACGGTCCGCATCGGGCGGGGTGCGGACGGTGGCCGGGACACCAGACGCCTCACGTCAGGGCCGCTTCACGTCACGTCATTCAATTGGTCGCCCGATGGCAAGACGCTCGTCTTCGCACACAAGTCGGATCCGACCATCAACAATGCGGAGACTGACATCTCGATGGTGCCCGCCGATAGCGGTGCGGTACGGTCGCTGGTGTCTCGACCGGGATCCGACGCCGATCCGTGCTTCTCACCGAACGGCGACTGGGTGGCGTTCACGTCGCACGGGGGCCAACCCGAGCGTGTTGGCTTGAGCGACGTCTGGGTCATTGCGGTGGGTGGCGGGCCGGCCCGAAAGCTCGCGGACACGCCGGACCGGAACGCCAACCTGATCGGCTGGTCTGCCGATGGGGCGCGTGTGTACGTGCTGGAGGCGGTGCACACCTCGCGGCAGCACCAGGAAAGTAAATGTCACCGCGAGCCAGGCATAAAAATTGTAAGGGATAGCGCGATAAAACATCGAGAGCGCCGTGGCCTCGTCGGGAACAATGTTGCTCAGCGAATCGATGACGATAAGGCCTGCCACGTAGGCAGGCCAGACGTTGAAGGGTATTAACGTGGCAATGGGCGAAGCCGTGGAGTCCACCACGTAGGACAGCTCCTCATGGGAGACTTTTTCGCGATCCGCTACCGGTTTTACCGTAGTGCCTGTCAGCACCGTACTGATAGTTCCACCCTGGTGAAAGATCAGACCGAGCACCCAGGCAAAGACTTTTGCGGAGCGTCGCGAGCGCACAAACATGCCTGCCATCGTCATCGCAAAATGCTGCGCACCGCCGTTCTTGTTCCAGATACCGATGAGACCGCCCAGCGCCCAAAGGTAAACGAACAGGATGCGGGCGTAGCGTTCACTACCCAATGATGGGATCAGAAATGCTTCGATAACGTTGAACTGGCCACTCACCAGGCCGCCCAGCAGCACACCACA
>JBFIZG010000552.1:0-2311 GCA_041604955.1 Gemmatimonadales bacterium
CGTACGGGGGCACATACTACAGCGACGACGCCGAAACGACCTTTGTGGTCGTGGCGGAGCGAGACGGGCTCGTCATCAAGCGACGCCCCGACACCACCTTCACACTGAGACCCGCGTACCAGGACGCCTTCAATGCAGCGGGATTGGGCTTGATTCGATTTGAGCGGGATGCATCGGGAACCGTCGTGCAGCTCCGGTTGCGCCAGGGGCGGGTGTACGATCTCCGATTTCAGCGATTACGAGACGGAAACGAGACCGGAGATCGGTGAATCGATAGAACACTTACGACCGGTGATGAGCCATCGGCGAGTGGAGATCTGACCTGGAAACGAACGTCGGTGACTCGTCCTGACAACCGCTCGCTATCGGACGCTGCCCCGTTCCCGTACGTCGACCACTTCGATGGTCGTGCCCTGCGTGCAGAGCGACGATTCCGCAATGGCGCCTTCGACCTCGATGCGATCTCCTACCCGGTAATCGTCGGCGCCGCCAGCTAACGTATAGAGCACCTCGTCGTCACCACGCAACTCGGCACATGCCGTTCCCACGTTCACGATCGCACCCCGTCTGACGAGGAGGCCGTCGGCGTCGGTCACGTGAAATGGACCGGTCAGGGCGATGGGCCGGAAATAGAAATCGAACACGATGAAGTGGTAGGTGACGTCGCGGGTCACCCACCCGGGGACCGCCACCGTGATCTCGAACACCCCTCGACGATCGGTCATCACCTGCCCAATCTCCTCGAAACCGAAGTGCATGGCGCCCATACCGATTCGCAAGGGAGTGATCGCCGGTAACCCGCCGGATGCCAGAATGACCTCGGTACCATGAGTACCGCTCTCCGGCGACAACGACTGGACGCGACGAGGGACTGAGTCGAGGTCGACTCCACGAAGGTGTGACGGCGGCTCCTGTGCTGTTGAGAAAGTCGCGAGTACGAACAATGCCGTGATCGCTGACGTTCCGACGCGCCACTGATAAAAGAGAATCGTCAGAACCGCGGAAGGCAGGAATGTCGACTGGAGGTCGATCATTGGCGCCTCAACGTACCTACTCAATCACAAATCAGCAATCTGCAGTCGGCAATCTGCAATCGCGCTTACGCGAAGATCTCCTTGAACGCCGTCATGAACCGCCCCATTTCTTGTTCGGTCCCTACAGAGACTCGGAGATGTTCGAGCATGGGTGGGAACGGTCGCCCGACCGCCACGCCATGTTTTCGGAACGCAGCCCGCACCTCTTCGACCGGGCGGCCCGTGCGCATCATGAAAAAGTTTGTCTCCGACGGGATGACGTCATACCCCATGGCCTCCAACTCACGCGTCGTCTTCTTTCTGAGATCGAGCGTGGTTTGCCGCACCCACTTTTGAGACTTCTTGTCTTCGAGCGCGGCAACGGCGCCCCATTTCACCAACGCATTCACACTGCCTGTGCTATACGGGCGCATGCGCTGGATGAGCGCCGGCGGGGCGATGGCAAACCCAAGCCGCATCGCGGCCATTCCAAAAAGCTTGGAGAATGTTCGTGTGACGATGACCTGCCGCCCTTCGAGCACGTACGGCATCGACGTGGCATAGTCGGGATCCTCAACGAAGTGGTGATAGGCTTCGTCGATCAGCACGGGGACGTCTTCGGGAATTCCATCCAACAACTGCCGCACCTCCGAAGCCGAGACCGTGCGCCCTGTCGGGTTATTGGGGTTGCACAGATAGACGAACCCCACTTCCCGATAATTCCTGTTGGTTGCCTCGATGAGCGCCGGAATGTTCTGCCGGTAGTCGTCCAACAGCGGCACCTTGATGGCCTCCGCGTCAATCCCGCTCGCGTGGCGATACACCGAGTTGTACGACGGATCGACGCCGACGACCTTCTTGTCGTGATCGAGAAAGGTGAGCCCCACCACCTCGAGGATTTCGCCCGAGCCGGCCCCGAGCAGGAGGTTGTTGGGTTTGACGCCATGGTATTCCGCGATCGCCGAGACCACCCCGCCATCGGGATACCCATAGCGCATCGAATACTTGAACGCCTTGGTCATCGCCGCTAAGACGGGCTCGGACGGGCCGTACGGGTTTTCATTGAAGTGGAGCTTGGCCAGCGAGTCATAATCGTCCGCCTCCTGCCGGAGAAGCGGGCCGCCGAGCAAGCCGCGCGGCGGTGTCGCCACGAGGGGCTCGGGATGGAGACCCAGATACCCGAGTGACGCGGCTGCGCCCCCCAAAAACCTTCGACGGGAGACTCTCTCGTTCGACATGACCACCTCCGCAACGTGAACTCAGAACTGACGTCGGCGATCGAAGTCGGACAGGTGCAC
>JBFIZG010000553.1:0-2307 GCA_041604955.1 Gemmatimonadales bacterium
CGGAAAAAACGCGTTCGTCTGCCGCATATACTCCGCGTACTCGGGACGCCGCTCCGTGATCGTCTTTTCGAGCAGCGCCACACCCGAGAAGCGCATCAGAAGAAACGTCATCACCATCGGTCCGAAAATCGTCCACCATGCCCCTCCCGCGCATGCGATCACATACAGCCCCCACCATACGCAGAAGTCGCCGAAGTAATTCGGGTGACGCGTGTATCTCCAGAGTCCCTCGCGCATAACCCGACCCGCATTGTCCGGGTTGCTCTTGAATCGAGCCAACTGATAGTCGCCCACGGACTCAAAGACGATCCCCACGAGCCAAATCGCAAAACCAACAAGATCGAGCGGCCCAGGGCTCCCCGCCGCAAACTGCCCCGCCTGCACGGGCCACGAGACGATCCACATGAGAACCGCCTGCAGCATGAAGACCGTGAGCAAGCTCACCCACCAGAAGCTCCGACCGTGCTTATCTCGCATCGCCCGGTAGCGATAGTCCTCTTCACGGCCCCAGTTGCGCCAAGTCAGATATCCGGAGAGCCGCAGTCCCCAGACTGTAGTGAACGCAACCAGCAACACGGCTCGCGTACCCGGATCCGCCATCTGAGCGAACGTCGCCCAGGCGATGACGACGAAACCCGCTCCCCAGAATAGATCGACGATGCTGGCGTCACGCTTGATCAGACTTACCATCCACAAGGCGACCATGAGCACCAGCACGATGCCCAGATTCCACAAACCCACCTGTAGCACCGACATACGCCTTACTCTGCTATCCCCGGCTTACGACAACGCCGAGGTTACGCGCCGCTACGGATGGAGTTCGAATGTATGCACGCTTCCGTCCGGGACCTGGAGATGTAGTATGATCGGATCGCGTTGTCCATACTGGCTCTCGTACAACCGCTGGATTGGCCGCATATCGAAAGCCAGATTGCGCACCCAGTAGGCGTCGCACAACTCGCCCCGATCGTCATGCGAGAGCACGAGGTTTGCCTGAACGGGGAACGACTCCATGAACGCACCCACCATATACATTGCGAAGGGATGGTCCGGGCTGCAGCCACTGAACCCCACTGCTAATTGCAAGGCGTGTGCGGCAAGAAAGCCGTTCAGCACCTGATAAGGATCCACTTCCAACGTGTCCCCGTCGTCAACAAAGCCAACCGGCTGCAGCAACGGCGAGTTCACCCAGCCAAAGTCGGCGTGCGGGAAACTCTGAATACGTCCGTCCGGTCCCCTCAGAAGAACGACCTCGAGCGGATTGGGTGTCGTGGGCTCGACCGGCGCGAAGGTCGGTGGCGGTGTCGCCCAGAGATTGTAGAGCCCGGCCTCACGAACCCGAATCGAGTAATCACCCGCACTGTCGACTTGCACCCGACGCCGGTCCATCGCCGGCCCGGTGACGTCCACCCAGCCGCCGCCGAACGGCGGCTCTCCCGGGTCGTGATAGCCGTTCCCGTTCATATCGGCAAAGAAGTGACCCGCGATACTCGGCATGTCGGGCTGGAGACTGAACCGCGCTTCCACGCGAAACGAAAACGAAACATTGTCGGGATGGGGAAACACCATCAGCTTCTCGCCCGAAGTCTCTCCGGGTGTGAGCACGCCGTCGTCACCAAGGAGCTCGGCATACTCGTAACCGAAGCAGCAGCCCGTGAGTGATCCCGTCGAGTCAACCACCGTCGAGTCACCGGACGCTGTCGGACAGATCACCCAGTCGGCGTTGTCGAGCAATGGGTGAACGTCCGGCGGCAGGAAGTGAGACAGCACAAGCTCTGCCGGCGGATAGAGAGCGCGCGTGTCGAGATTCCTGATTGCCACAGCGAGGGCCACCGCTCCCGCGGGAACCGGAGGCCGCACAAACCGGCCCGTCAACTCGATGCGCACCGGCGTGCCGTCACCGGCGCCGACCTCGACACGCTTCAGAAACGCCGAGCCCGATGCCGGGTCGACCTCACCCTCGAAGTTGCTGTAGCCGTTTGAATCGTCGGACTCATCATATGAGTCACTACAGCCAATCAAGGCCAGCGCAAGAATGGCCGGTATGAATGGGAGCCGGCCGCAACGGATCAACATCGTTCACAGCCTCCTTTCGAACTGTAGATCTTTAACAAAACGTAAGCTGCCTTTGATTCTGTACGATATTGAGGAACCGTTCCAACTTCGGCAAGGGAATTGGCTGTGAACGGTGCGGGGACGAGCCCGGTGGTGTGCAGTGTGCGCCCAACGGCGGGCGTGTTTGCGAATGAGGGTTCTTTTCGGTAGTTACGACCCACACGAACGGTCAACGGATACTCTGGGGGTATC
>JBFIZG010000554.1:0-2303 GCA_041604955.1 Gemmatimonadales bacterium
CGGCGCACGCGGAATTACTGGTAATGGAACGAGGCGACGACGGCGTGTATCGTGCGCGGACCCCCGATAGTTGCGAAAGGTGTGGTAAGTGATACGCGGCGCGGCGTGGCGACGCAGCCGGGCGTTGCGCTACCCGGACGGCTTTGCCCGTACCAGTACGCTTGTCGTGCATGGCAAGCGGCGCGACGATGAGGCGGCCATGACGACCGCGATCATCGATCACGAAAGTTTGTTCGGACGAAACGTTGAGCCGTCGCCGTATTACGACCTCCGATGGTACTGCGGCGTGTGTCTGCGGGTGCATTCGTCCGACGATTGGGACGCGCCGACCGTATGACGTGGGAGCCGTGGGCGATCGGCGTGGCGGCCTTCGTCGCTGGGTACACGGCCGGATGGCATCGCGGCGTCCTGCGCTGGCCGTTCCTTCCCTCGTCGTTGGCTCGGCCCACGTTCCAGAAGGCGCCCGAGAATGGCGCGCCGCCTTTGACGAAGGCTGAGAAAAAGGTGCTCGACGAAGGGGCCGAGCGGTTCAAGGCATATCTTCGTCAAGAACACCCGAACTTGTCGTCCGTCGAACTCGAATCGGCCGTCCTCGAGGCGAAAAAACATGCGGAGATCTTGCGTCGGGGAGTGCGCGCCCGCTAGAATACGGGTGCTTGCTTCGGACAACCTCATCGCGCAAACGCGGCTCCGGTCTTCGGATCGGGCCGCGTTTTGTTTGACATTAGGGGTCGAGTGTCCCTAACGTGTTGGGCGGATACTACTTGAGTTGAGGTATATGCCGCGTTCGTTGAGTCTCCTACATGAATAGGCGTCTGATTCAGACCTTGCGGCGCGAGCTGGCGGTGCTGGAAAAGAAAGCGCAAACACTGGAGACGAAGGCCGAGGCTGCCCAGAAGGCGGCCGATCGGGCTTTTTTGGAGTGTGGAACGATTCGAGAAATGCTCGAACGTCTGGACGCCGGCGCGTCTTCCGGGCCGCCTGAGCAGAAAACAGAGCCGGAAGGCGACCGACGCACGGGCCAGCTTACGGACAACGCGGACACGATTTTGCAAATGTGGGGCAGGGCCGACCGGACGCTTGAGCGGATTGCCGTCGTGCGGTCGATCGCCTCGATCATGGGAACAAAGCCGGGGCCGGTGTCCCGGCTTTTGACGTCGCGTACGAACCTGGCGCATGGTCATGCGGTGAATGGTGGGACGTTCTGTGACGATTGTCATATCGAGACGAAGGGGACGCCGTGCCAGTGGTGTGGGGCGAAGGTGAAGCTATGATGGCTCTCCTCCTGGCGCTTCAAGCGTTTCCGCGCATCGGTGGTCCACCACAGATCCAGGCGCACGGCGGCATGTGGACGCTTGAGGACCGGCGCATCGGTGATACGGTCGTAACGCGGTGGTGCTGCGTCGAGGTTTATCTCTCGACGTGGGTGCGCAACCCAAACCCGCTTGTTCAGCGGCGTGACACGCTCCCGAAAATGCGACGGTTCCGTACCGTCAGAGACTACGCTTACTACGGGTATCCGGCCCGATACGACACAGGCAACCCGCTTCCTGCTCCCGGTGATACCGTACGGGTGTATTTAACGGGTCCCCGCGTGATCAAAACGCCGGCGACGTTCCGTCTCGACTCCGCGCGCACATGGCTGTCGAACGGCCAAACGGGCGCGATCCTTTCCCAAGACTTGTACCGACCGCCGGCGGGGCGCGATACCGTTCTCGTGCGCGACACGTTGTACGTGCTGCGTCCGCAGCCGGGTGAATCGCTCGCGGTGCGTGGCAACGTTCGACTCTACGCCGGCACTCGCGACTCCCTCGTCTCGACGGCCGGGTTCATCCTGTACTCTGATTCCCTTGTCTTTCCGCCACTGGCGGACTCCGTCATCATCGACACGATAGGAATGGCTCATGCTCTTACTGCTCCTGGGCCTGGTGCTCCCGACCGACTCGATAGAGGTCGGAGTGGTCGGCGCAGCGGGCGATACGGTGCTCGTCTCGGTTCGGTGGGGCAACATCCCGCAGGGGCCGGGCTATTTTCGCTGGGACTCGACCTGGGTGTGGCTCGAGGAATGGCCGACGACCGGCGTTCCCGACACGATCAGCGGCGCGTGGCATCCGCCGACAAGCGGCGTCGATACGCTGTACGTGCTGCGACCAGGCGCAAACGACTCTCTCGTCGTTGTGGGGTGTGCAAAAACCTACCATACAGCGGGGCCGCATCCGCAATCACGATGCTCGCGCCGTATCACGATCCCCACCGACGAACTCAGTTTTCCCTTGATCTCACAAAGTGTCACGATCGACACG
>JBFIZG010000555.1:0-2294 GCA_041604955.1 Gemmatimonadales bacterium
CAGCAAGAAGGCGAACGAGAACAACATGACCAGCTCTCCACGGTTGGCCCAGAACCAGAACTCTCCACTCCGGTAGGCGTGCATCCAGAAATACGCCACCGCCATCTCACCCGACGCGATGAACGCCGCCCAGCGCGTCTTGAACCCGATCAATATCAGGAGTCCCGCGACCGTTTCAATAATACCGGCGGCGCCGAAGCGGCTCATCAGCTCGACGGACTCCTCCCGTCCAAACCACGCGAAGAGCTTGGACGCTCCATGTGTGAAAAAGGCGAACCCGAATACGATGCGGAACGCGTTGTGCGCGAGTCCATGATAGTTAGCAAGCTTGTCCATTCATCCCTCCCCTAATCGATCGGGCTACCCACGGTATCTGTTCTGCCATTCCTCAAAAGTTGCGTGACTGCCGATGCACACGGCCAATCTGTTTCTAGTCGCGAATAATCTGATATGTCGACCGTGCCGAGCGTGTTCGAGTAGGACGAGCCGCGCTAGAACGGAGCGTCGGGCCACGAGTGGCCGCGGGCTCAGGCGCTAGACCGGACCGCGTCTAGGCTCTCGACGACCGCGCCCAATGTCACGCCGCCGGCCAGCCTCCGTATCTCTTCACCGTTTCGATACAAGAGGAGCGTCGGAAGCGACTGCACGCCTCGCTCTTCGGCCGCTTCCGGGTGCGCCTCTGTATTCAATGCAACGAATCGCCAGTCTCCCGCACGCTCTTGGGCCAGTTTGATCAAATGGGGTTTCAGCGCACGGCACGGCGCACACCACGGCGACCAACAGTCTACGAGCACAGCCCGAGTCTCGTCGGCCAATACCGACTCCAGCCCGGGACCGTCCACCTCCTCCAGCCTCACACCAATTGCTCCTGACGATACGGCAGATCGGTCGCGTAGCTGCTCTCCTCGGACGAGTCCATGTGCATCGTGATGTTGAACTTGTTGCCCCAGTTGAAAATCCCACAGGCAAACACCATCTCCACGAGTTCCTCGTCGGAAAACACACCCTTCAACTCCGACCAGAACTCGTCGGTCACCGTGTGGGGATCCAACGCAATACGCTCGGCCAACGACACGGCCATCGCCTCGCGTTCGTTCAGGACGTCCCCCGCCTTGGGTTGATGCTTGGCGCAAGCGGCTTCACGTGGTGCGACGTCGGCGCTCACGGCGCCGGTACGGACCGTCATTCAGTAGGCGCAGTCGTTGATCTGTCCCGTCTTGAGTCGCATCAGCTCGTGAATGTGGGGCTCGACCTTCCCCGCGCCAAAGAACGCGCCAAACACCGGCACGATGGTCTTGAGCAGCTCGGGGTTCCGGCCAATGACGCCAAACATGTTGGCATCGTTCCACCAGCCGTCCCGACCTTGCTCGAGCAGATCGTTGACGCCGGCGTCCGGACTCTCGCCCGGCTTGAGCGGCGTGATACGGGAAGCCATACATCACCATTCCGTTGAGGGTTCAGTGATCGCCGACCGGCGATCGGATTCCACATCTAGAGCTAGCTGTCATTCGGCAGCGCCGGTTCCGCGGCCGCCCGCCAGGGAATCGCGGCCGAGAGGCGCCCGGGAAAATACGGGCCGGGAATCCCGTTCGATAGGTGGCAGCGGGATCCTAGCTCGCCAGCTCCGGCCGGTTCTCAAACTCGGCGAGGGCCTCGGGATTGGCGAGTGCCTCCTGATTGGACACCGGCAACCCGTGAATGACGTTTCGTACTGCCAACTCGGTGAGCTTGCCGCTTCGAGTCCGCGGGATGTCGTTTACCTGAAGAATGACCGCCGGCACGTGGCGGGGCGAATACGTGGAGCGAAGATCGTCAGCGATCCGCCGCCTGAGCCCGGCATTGAGCATTACGCCTTCCTTCAAGCGCACGAACAGGATCACACGTACATCACCCTCCCTCTCCTGACCCACGCAGATCGCCTCGACCACATCGTCGATCTGCTCCACACATCGGTAGATCTCTGCTGTCCCAATCCGCACCCCGCCCGGGTTCAGCACGGCGTCCGAGCGACCGTGAATAATGAATCCGTTGTGTACCGTGCGTTCGATCCAGTCCCCATGACACCAAATACCTGGGAACCGCTCGAAGTACGACGCGCGATACCGGGCCCCGTCGGGATCGTTCCAGAACCCGACCGGCATCGACGGAAACGACGCCGTGCACACGAGTTCACCGGGTTGGCCGCGGAGCGACAACCCCTCCGTATCGAATACGTCGACAGCCATGCCGAGCCCGCTCACCTGTATCTCGCCGCGGTACACCGGATCGACGGGGCTTCCGCCGACGAAACAGGA
>JBFIZG010000556.1:0-2293 GCA_041604955.1 Gemmatimonadales bacterium
AGTGACGACGCAGGCGACCGTGCAGATCATACGCGCGCTCAGCAAACGCCGCCTCTCGCGGCGCATGAGATACCGCACGTGGTGTCCGGCAGCCGTGGATCGCATCACCCCTCTCGCATCGGTTTCATGGTCTGACAACACCGTATCACGTGTCCACAAGGTGGCGATAACCGATGCCGCACTCAACACCGCGGGGTGTGTCGCGCGTGTTGCACTCGCACGACAACGAGGGGTCGGCACGACACGTCATCTTTTCTCCAGCTGTCGCGTCACTGCAACTCTTGCACCGTACCGAACGCGTCCGCAAAATGGCGAGTAACTCGAAGAACCATGCCGTTCTTCCCGCCTGCTTGCACTCGCCTCGAGCGACAAGCATGGTGTTCCTAAGACACGGAGGTTTGCGTGCGAGCCCTTCTCTTCCCCACGATAGCGATCGTCGGCGGCCTAGCCTACATCGCCTGTACCGATGCTGGACCAGTGACATCACCTTCTGAGGACCCGGCCCTGCAATTGAACCTCAACAACAACGCAGGGAACGGGAACAACAACGGCGGCTGTCGCGCGGGATTCATGCCGGTCAAGGCGCCTCAGGTCGGGAGACGCCCGGACCGGAACCGTGACGGCATCGTGTGCGAAAAATCCCGTATCGACTACGTGAACAACCGCGGCGACCGATGCCCCAAAAACTTCTTCCTGGTCACCTGGCCCGCCGGTTTCAAGCCCGATAAAGATCGAGACGGCCACATCTGCATCGGCGTCCGGCGCACTCGCATCGACAACGACGGCAACGGCCGAGACGACCGTCCCACGAAGGATGGTCAAAGCCGACAGTAACGGGCACATGTCTTCACGTTGGAGGGCCCGCCCCATCGGTCGGTTCGTCGGCCTCGCCGGTTTCGCCATTCCCGGAGTTCTCGCCGGCTGCGGTACCGGCGAGACCGCTAGCTGGATCTCGCAGTTCGAGATCGCGCCTGCGGTCATCCGTGTCGCCGAGCAGGAGAGCGCCCGGATCAGCTTCGTGGTGCGAGACCGGGCAGCGAACGCCGCGGGGTTTGCGCGAGATCTCTCGCCACCGCTCCGCACCATCACGGCGCGGGTGGTCGACCCCGATGCCAACGTCTTGCGATCGTTCGTATGGCGGGAGCCGGCGCCCGGATACAAGGTTGCACTCTGGGACGGGACGGTCACCGGGAAACGAAGCCTGCCACCCGTAACCGGAACGTACCAGGTATCGATCGAGGTAACCGACGCGCGGGGCCACACGGAACGCGCCGTTCGCCGGATTCGCGTCGTCAACCCGCTGGGTGCACCTGTGGGGCCGCGCCCTCAATCCGGTGTCGCCCTCCGCTCGCTGGAGTTCGATGGGTCCCACCTGGTCCTCACCGATGCCCGGGGAGACCGGCTCAGCGTCAGGGCAGTCTCGGGTCTCAAACCCCACAATCCACACAACGACCATCGGATCGACTACACGCAGCCCCTCTATCAATTCGCGAGCGATCGCGGCCCCATTCCCGAACGCGAGTACGTCATCATCCGGCACAGTGTGCAGCAGCCGGAGTTGGTCGACGGCGTGTTGCTGTTTCCCTCCGGTGCGTCGGTGAAGGAGTGGGGCCCGATGCGGGCGCTGATTCGTTCCGAGGGCGCAACCAGTCGAAGCGGTTTCTTCGTGCACCTCGACGTCGAGAACGACGGCACGGCAGGCTGCATTGGCGTGCACCCGGACGACGAAGGAAAGCTCAACCACATCATGTCGCTGCTCGCGTGGATGCCCAACGAACGGCTCGACGTGACCGTCAGGTACCCGTCGCCCAGCCGCCTCGCGCTTCGATAGGATGCATCAAAAGATTCGCGTACCTCTCCCAGCAACGTTGTCGCTCGCGCTCGTCGCCGCGTGCGCCGCTCCCGCACACGACTCCTCGGACTCACAGGTCACAGACGAAGTCGCCACCGTACGGACCGCCTTCGTCGAGGCCGAACGGCGTGGTGATTTCGGCGCGCAGGCCGACTTGTTCGCGGAGGACGCAGTCTTGCTGGAACCGGACAACCGCATCGTGGTTGGCAGGAACGCCATTCGGTCGGGGCTCGAAGAGTTTCCCATCGCGTTGGAGAGCTTCAGCCTCACGTCTGAGGAGACCGGCGGCGGCTCCACGCTGGCCTTCGACCGGGGTTTCTACGCGTTCACCACCCCGGATCTCGGGTGGGAAGCTCCCACCCGAGAAACCGGGAGCTACATGATGGTGCTACGACGGCAACCGACCAAACAATGGCTGATTGAGGCCTTCATTCACACGCG
>JBFIZG010000557.1:0-2286 GCA_041604955.1 Gemmatimonadales bacterium
GGATGCGACGCCAATCCGACCGATGTTGCGGACCTCACAGCGGCCGGAGTCGAGGTCGTTGCCGGTCACGATGCCAGCCACATACACGGTGTTCGTTCGGTCGTGCACACGTCCGCGATCCCGGCGGACCATCCGGAACTTCGAGCGGCGCGAAACGCCGGGATCCCCGTGGTCCGGCGAGCCGAAGCGCTTCGTGAATTGGTGCAAAACGGCAAGGTGGTGGCCGTTGCAGGAACCCACGGGAAGACGACGACCACGGTGATGGTCACCGACGCACTGGTGGCCGCGGGCACCGATCCGATTGGCATTGCGGGCGGTCGGGTGCCACGCTGGGGCGGAAACGCCCGGGCCGGGAGCGACGCGTTGTTTGTGGTAGAAGCCGACGAGTATGACCGTTCGTTCTTGCAGCTGGATCCGGCGATCGCAGTGGTGAACAACGTCGAGGCGGATCATTTGGAGTGCTATGGTTCTCTGGAATCGCTGGAGCAGGCCTTCGTCGAATTTTGTGACGGGGCCCAACGGGTCTTGATTGGCGGGGATGATCGTGGGGCGGGGCGAGTCGGTCGCGCGGTGACCGTTCCGGTGTGGCGCGTCGGAACGGCGACCGACGCGGATGTTCGGCTCACCGACGTGCAGACGAATCCCGCGGAATCGACAACCCGGCTCGTGTTACCGGACGGGCGATCGGTGGATCTCGTGCTCACGGTGCCCGGACTCCACAACCTCAGGAACGGAGCAATGGCCGTCGCGGCCGCGTTTGCGCTTGGCCTCGACGTTGACGAGGCGTCGAGTGGGCTCCGCGCATTTACCGGCGTCGGCCGGCGGTTTGAGATCCTCGGGACACGTCGCGGGATCACAGTTGTCGACGATTACGCGCACCACCCCACCGAGGTGACGGTAACGATCGCCGCGGCACGGCAGCGGTACCCCGGCCGACGCATCGTCGCCGTGTTTCAGCCGCACTTGTACTCCCGCACCAAGCGGCACGGCGAGGCACTGGGGATCGCGTTGTCGACGGCCGACGTCGTGGTGGTGACGGACATCTATCCCGCGCGCGAAACCCCGATTCCGGGCATTACGGGGAAGGTCGTAGTGGACGCGGCCGACCTGGCAGGAGCGTCCGTCCAGTGGGTCCAAGACCAGGCTACCCTGGCGACTCGCCTTCGTGAGCTCGTCGTGAAGGGGGATGTGGTGGTCACGCTGGGCGCCGGAGACATTACCGAGGTCGGTCGGGCCTTCATGGCGGAGCTCGAGGGGGCAGTGGCGTGACGATCTCGCGGGCGAGCGGTGCGGGCATCGGCATCGTCGCCGTGATCGGAACCGTCCTCCTCCTACCCATCGCACTCCGCCACTTTTCCTTCTTCGAGCTACGACGGCTCGAACTCCGCGGTGTCGAATACCAAGACGCCCGCCGGCTGGTACAGACGCTCGGTCTCGAGCCCCGCCACAATATCTTTGAGAGCACCCGGAACCTCGAACGGCGGCTCGAATCACTGCCGGGGGTCGTGAGCGCGAGTGTTGGGCGCCGTCTGCCGGGGACGTTGACTATTTTGTTGGAGGAGCGACAGCCCGTCGCCTTTGTCCCTGGCAGTGAGGGGCTCATCCCGGTCGACGCGGACGCGCAGCCGCTGCCGTTCGATCCCACGGACACAGGCCTGGACCTGCCCCTGGTGGGTGGGGAGGATGCGGGACTGACACGAACCTTGTTGCGGGTGTTGACGACTGATCCGGATCTCTATGCCACCGTCGAGGGCGCCGCACGCGGTAGGGGCGACGCCGTGATGCTCCGACTTCGGGGTGGGCAGCACATACTGTGGCGGGGCGTCCCGTCGATGCGTGACATTCGAGCCATCGGGGCGGTTCGCCGGCAACTCGAACCGGACGACGCGAGGCTGGCGGAACTCGATGCCCGGTTCGCCGGCGCCGTGATTGTCCGGAAGAACCCCGCATGAAGCCCGAGCAACTGGTGGGTGCGCTCGATCTCGGCAGCGCGAAGACGTGCGCGGTGATCGCGGGGGTTGTGGGCGGTGGTCGAGACGCGGGAGTGAAGATTCTCGGGGTTGGGATCGCCCGAACAACCGGGGTCAAACGGGGCGTGGTTCGCGACATCGAGGAGACGACTCGTTCGGTGCAACAGGCCGTGCGCGATGCCCAGCGGATGGCCGGGGTCGACGTGCCCCCGCTGTATTGCGGCATTGCGGGGGAACATGTGTTAACGCGGGTGTCACCGGGTCTGGCGTCGGTGAGGAGCGAAGAGATTTCCCGGGCCGACATCGACCGGGTCGA
>JBFIZG010000558.1:0-2285 GCA_041604955.1 Gemmatimonadales bacterium
CCCCACGATCCTGACGATGTTGCCGTTCTCGATGGAGACCAGGGGGGCGGGGTCTTTACCGATACGGCGTTTCAGAACGACGCTTCATATCTCGAGCTCGCGCACCTGACCATCGCGAACTTCGGGCGTGAGAACCGCGCGGAAAGCGGAGGCGCGGGCTTCATGGAGCTGACAAGCGGCGATACCCACATCTATCTGCACGATCTCCGATTCGATGCCGTGCTCAAGAACGCCCGCCATTCCAGCGGGCACATTCTGGTATCAATGTTCTCGGCCGAGGGGTTGGAGTGGTTCGCATTCGTGAACAATCGCATGACCGACATGGCCGGATACGGCTTCCGCGGCTCTTGCGGTAACGCCGGCGTGGGGTGGTGTCGGGACATCCGGGTCGACTTCAATACCGTGACGGCTCACGCGCTGAAATCCAGCGACACGCCGCAGCCAGGCTTCACCTGGTATCGACCATGGGGCAACATGGATCGCGTCTCGGTGTCGTGGAACGACGTGGACTGTGACCCCGACCAGTGGACCCCCGGTGAAGACTCCGGAAGCGGCGGCATCATCGCCTCAATCTGCGTTCAGGACTTCCGCGCCCGTGGCAACAGGATCACGGACTGCGCGCAAGGGCTGTACGTGCGCCTGACCTACTCCGCCGGTGAGTGCAGCAGCAAGCGTCCGACCACGATTCTGTGGGACCGGAACCACGTCAGCAATTCTTTCGGAACGTACGTCAACGACTACCTGATGTATTCCGAACCGAGCAACAGCGACGATATCTACCTGGGAGATTCGACGGTTTCCAACAACATGCTGGTCGCCGAGGCGCCGAACGTCCGGGCGGCAATGTCCCTGAACGGTGGCCAGGACGACGCCGATCCCGGCTCGACGTGGAACATCGTGAACAATACGGCTTACGGCACGTTCGACTACGCGGCATTCCTTTTCGCGGGTGCCGATACGTACAACGCTGACGTGATCTTCAAGAACAACATCGTCGCTGGGGCGACCAGTGGCGACAACGTGCGCTGGTTGCACGACAAAGGCGAGGTTTGGGCCGCCGATCACAACGTTTACGATCCCGATGCCGGTTGGCGGTGGCATACCACGAGCCATTCCACCCTGCCGGACTGGCAAACCGCCTCCAGCGGCGACGCCAATTCCGTAGACTGTAGTCCCCTTCTTGCCGGCCCGACGGATCCTCATCTCCTGCCCGCCGACACCTGCGCTCGAGACAAGGGCGTCGACATGAGTGGCATCACCGGTCGTGACTACGACGGTGACGCACGTCCCCGGGGGGCGGCCTGGGACATCGGAGCGGACGAAACGGAGAGCGCAGGAGGCGATCCGGTGCCCCCTGAAGCACCGACGAATCTCCGCGTCAAGTAGCGTCTGGACCCCGCCGGCAGTCAACGCTCCCGGACAGTGCCGCCCGGCACCGGCCCGCGCCCGCGTCGGTGAGCCCGAACGCTCGTAGCGGCCCGTGAACCGGACCGCTCGCGGCGTTCCTCAGCGCGCACTCGCCTTCGTGGGGCCACTTGGAAACCGGTGGCCACTGCGGCATAATGGCTGTCGTCCGTCAGGGGGAGAACAGCCAACAGGCTTTTGGACATGCCGGAGCGGCACCGTCGTTCCACGTCACGCTGGCACGGGAATCTGCGCGGCCGCCAACCGGGACACGTAACGGCGTCTGTGGTCTCCCCCGCGGGGCTCTAAAGCTGCCATATGCCGCCCGTAATGAGAAAAGGCGGGCCCGTCGTTGTCACCGCCTTGCTTGCGCTGGCCGCACACGCGGCATTCTTCGTCGTCTCCTGGCCGAACATCGTCGCCACCAGCCAGGGTCACTACGATGCCCGCCAGTACAGGGAACTCGCTGAAAGCGTCCGGGCCGGAGGAGGCTTCATACTGGAAACGCCCCATCACGGCCACGGTCCTGATCTCTCCCGCACACCGGGCTACCCGCTGTTCCTTGCGCTGTTCGGAAGCGGTTGGGATACGGCCATCCCGGTGGTCGTCGTTCAGCACCTGATGGTCCTGGGCATTGCATTCCTGATCTACTGGTGGATGCGCCGGCGAGGCGTGTCGGAGAGGATGGCGATCGTCGGCTTTGCGTTGATCGCCTTCGATCTCACGACGATGACGTACGCGAGCTATCTGTTGACCGAGACACTGTTCACACTGCTGCTATGGACGGCCGTTGTCCTTTGGCCGCGCGCGGAGGACCCACACGGCACCTTGTCCGCGATGGCAACAGGACTGTTCTGGGGACTCGCCACGCTCACCAGGCC
>JBFIZG010000559.1:0-2284 GCA_041604955.1 Gemmatimonadales bacterium
CTTACCTTCGTCCATGATCCAGGGGCGGTCGCCGTCTGGCCGATTCGGAAGCCCGGTGGATTCTGCGGTGACATATGGCAGATACACGACATAAAGAGACCGCACATTTGACACCGTCCCGGCAGCCGGATCGAAACTGGTAGAGTCGCCGGAGAGGGAATACAGCGACGACGGCCCCTTGGGCATGCGGAGCGTCCCATCGGCGATTTCCTGTTGTCTGATTACGTTCCGTTCGTTACGCGTCATTCCCTCAGAGCGCCGCTCGCGACCGCGCGCCATGAACTCCTCCAGCGAGTTGTGATAGCAAGCGACGTGAAATCGGCTGTCGCTCGGATCGTCAGCGATGCAGACAAAGTCGTTCGTGCCCGGGCGGAGAGTTACAAGTCGGCCTGCGGCGTCGTAGCCAAGGACCCGGGCACCGGATCGCGCAGATTCCGGCGCGGGCAACACGGCGGTGCGTATCTGGACGGAGTCAGCCGGCACCTGGGCGCAGGCTTCGGGCAGCGCGGCCGGGAGGCACAGGGCTGCTATGAGAACGGTCGAGCGAAAGATCATCTGGCGAGTCCGGACGTTTTTGGACCGGCATAAACTACATACTTCGCGACGGAATATTCAGGTGCCAGTATCGTTTCCACCGACAAGCGGGTGCGCTTTTGTACTGCACAATCATTTCACACCACTCCCTATTTACGCTTCTCGAACGGTGTTCTAAACTGGCACTCGTGCGGGAAGGGGCAAGAAAGTTGGCCCGGCATCGGGCCGCCAGGTCCCGCGATATCTTACATTAATCGAAGGATCCCTACATGTCGAGAATCTTAATGGCCGTGGGTGCGATACTTCTGCTTGGAGGGTGTTATCACGCCAACGTGGTGACCTCCGACGCGTTACCGTCCACGGTGGTTGTCGAGGAGACGTTCGCGTCCGCATGGGTATACGGGCTGGTCCCGCCCAAACCTATCGACGCAGCCGATAAGTGCACCTCCGGTGTCGCGAAAGTCGAGACCAGGCTGAGCTTCGTCAACCAGCTCGTGGGTGCGTTGACGTTCGGCATTTACACGCCGATGCATATCAGGGTAACCTGTGCGCAGTGACGGGCGGTGATGCCGGAACTCGTCGACGATGCTTACCGGAAACGGAAGCCCCGGCGCTTGCGCGGCGGGGCTTCTGCGTTTCGTCCTGAATCCAGTCTCGGCGGTCCGTTCCGCGCGCCGGTCCTGCGACCAGTAGTGGCGGCTTTAGGATTTGGAGCTGCATCCTGAGGTTGCCTCGCGACAGGGCCCCTCGACGGAGCCGCCAAAAAGCCATACGTTACACTCCGGTTGGCGGGCCGCCTGGCACTCGATCGCCAGAACGATATGCGAATTGCTCTCACGGCTGTAATCGTAATCCTCATATACCTGGGACTTGTTCTCGGCCTCCAGCGTCGGGTACTGTTTCCGAGGCACGTTATCCCGCGTGTTCCGGAGGTTCACATTGACGGAATCGATCAGCTGTGGATCGGTCCGGAGTCGGACGTCGAGGCCTGGTTTTTACCGCCTCTGACCGGTAGTGGTCGGGCGCCGGTGCTCGTGTTCACGCACGGCAACGCCGAGATCATCGACTACTGGGCCGACGTTTTTCAAGAGCCACGGAAGTGGGGGATGGCGGTGCTGCTCGTCGAGTACCCCGGCTATGGTCGGTCGGGGGGCAGTCCGACGCAGAAGAGCATAACGGAGGTCATGCTCTCCGCCTACGATGCAATCGTCGCCCGACCGGATGTAGACGGTGAGCGCATCGTCGCGTATGGACGGTCGGTCGGTGCCGGAGCGGCGTGTGCGTTGGCCGCGTCGCGTGACGTGGCTGCGTTGATTCTGGAGTCCGCTTTCACCAGTGTGCGCCCCTTCGCCCGTCGAATGCTCGTCCCGGGCGTGCTCGTTCTGGATCCATTCGATAATGTTAGTGTCGTTTCCGAATACCCCGGCCCCATCCTTATCCTCCACGGCGAACGCGATAACATCATACCGCCCGCGCATGCTCGCGAGCTGCACGTAGCGGCGCCCAACTCGGAGCTCGTGATGGCTCCGTGCGGTCACAACGATTGTCCGCGGCCGTGGCAAGAGATCTATTCATTCCTGGAGAGCCATCGCCTTTTGGTCTCGGGCGACAGATTTGTGCCATCGCCATGAATGAGCAGTGACCCACGCGCCGGACGTCACACGTAGTATCTCGCAACGGCAGACGTGTGTCGCCTTGTATATTGTCTTGCGGTGAAGGTCAAAACGGCAGCGACTCGCTGCGGCCAACA
>JBFIZG010000560.1:0-2259 GCA_041604955.1 Gemmatimonadales bacterium
GACTTGATACGCACGGTACCCTCCGCGCTGAGTGGGGCCGCGACCGGACACGGATATTCCAGGGACGCAATGGTCGTGCTGTCGGTCGCTCAGTACGTCCGCAACTTGGGATACAACGCCGTCGCCAGCATGAACGACACGTCGCTGGCCATCCCGCTCGCCATCAAGGCCGGACTGGGCGAGTACAGTAGACTGGGCCTCCTGATCACAAAGGAGTTCGGCCCGCGCGTGCGATTGGGCAAGATTTACACGGACATGCCGCTCAGCCACGACCGTCCGGTCAAATTTGGCGTCAAGGAGTTTTGCGAGATCTGCCGCCGCTGCAGCGACGCCTGTCCGGTCAAGGCGATTTCAGATGGCGCGCCGTCAACCAAGACGTACAACCAGTCGAATATTCGCGGCGTCAACAAGTGGTCGATTGACGGTGAGAAGTGCTTTGGCTACTGGGTGGCGCAAAACAGCGACTGCGCGATCTGCGTCCGCGTCTGTCCCTACAACAAGGACTACAGCCGCTGGCGCTACCGTGTGGGACAGTGGCTGGCCGGGACGGCCCTCCGTCGGTTCATGTTGTGGCTGGACGTGGCACTCGGGTACGGCAAGCGGCTCGCGCCAAACCAGTGGTGGCAGAAGGAACAGCACGTCACATAGGGCGTAGCGTAGACCTGCGCGTAGTTCACCCGCCAAACGGCAGGCAAAGCCACAGACAGGACCCTACCCTACCGTGTATCGGGTGTCACGGAGTCCGGTCGGGTGCTGCCGCTCCAACGCGCTGGTAGACTGCGTCGAACACCACCTTCCATTCGGTTCCGTCTGGGGACATTTCCATCTTTCCCTTCATGGTTTCCGGGGTCGAGAGGTCGTACGTCATCCGCGCGTGCATTCCAGGGCCTCCATGGGCGAGCGTGAGCACATCACCCTCGAAGCCTCCAACGAAAAGCTCGGGAGGTGAACCCATGCAGTCGAACCAGTGAAGCGAGTAGCGATCTTCCTTGGGGTCGTACGTGTAGACCCCGTGTCCGGTGAACGTGATCGCGCCCTCCCGTTCCTGTTCGTAGTCGGACACGAGTGCGAATCCGCCGAGGCTCAGCTGGTGTGTGTTTCTTCCCAAGGCAACCCCGCCCTTGGGGTCCCACTGGGAGGGGTGCATGGTCTCCTCTCCCACCCAGAACCCGGACAGCTTCTCCAGGCGCAGGTGGCCGGCTGATGGCTTGGGCATGTCCATGGATCCTCAACTCCGCGTTGGTCGTGGGCTTTACCGCGTGCAGCGCACGCTCATGAGGATGTACGACTCTGATGAGATACGGTGCGACGACGGCTCGCGCACGCTTCGCGGGGATCCGTCAGCGGCTGAACCCGTCTAGCATCTTGTAGTGCGTCGCGCCGAACGCCTCGAGAGCACCTCGTACTTCAGCGCTAGCGGGGCCGTAGACCGAGAACGACGTCGGTGCGAAGCACGCCATGAAGCGCTCGGCAAAGTTTGCCCCGAAGTTCCCAAGATGCGCCATCGTCGCGTCCGAATCGGCGTAGCGCTCGTAGATGTGGCACGTCGAGCCGTCGTCGCTCAGGAAGTATTCGTACGTCAGCGCTCCTGGTTCGTCGCGCGTGGCCTCAACCATCTCCGACACCAACGCCTTGGCATCATCGAGGGTCCCGTCACGAACCGACATCTGTAAGCTCCACGAAATCACGTTGGACATGCGACGCTCCGAGCTGTTGAAGGGACTCTAAGGTGGGGGTCGGGGCAGCGAGGCCGCAAGACCGGAGAGTGGAGAGCGGAAAATTCAAGCGTGGTGGAGCGGGACCAGGTCGTCTCGGTCGTTGGGGCGATGCGTCTTGCAGATACGAACTGCCACACGTTGAACCGGGCGATACGAGTTTCCGCGCAACAGTTGGGCGTGCGTCCTGGCCTTTCGAGCCGAGGCGACCTTGTGGGCCCTACCGCCATATTACACGGCGGACATGGTGCACGCGCTCCCGGGCCCTTCCCCTATCGTCCTCACCGCCACGGTGAGGCACCCAGGAGTCCTTCACTCACCGGCGATACTCAATCGCTTTGCACTCGCTGGAGTGGTCCAGCGGTACAGCGCCGCTCAGGCCGGAATGTGCGGCGCCTGTTGTTCCAGCAGATGCGAAATCGCCGCCGCCTCTCCGGTGAGCAGGGACAGGACGTCGTCCAATGTGACGATCCCGACCAGACGATTGTCTTTGCCGGTGACCACCAGGCGTCGGGTGGAAGTCCTTGCCATCTGTTGGATGGCC
>JBFIZG010000561.1:0-2255 GCA_041604955.1 Gemmatimonadales bacterium
AGGCTCTCTGGTTATCCCGTTGGGCTGCTAATCAACTTCAACGTGAAGCAGCTCAGAAGAGGGCTCCGCCGGTTCGTCAATGGGCTGCCCGAATGATTCTCAAACCCGTCTTAGTCTCTGCGCTCTCAGCGTGCTCAGCGGTGAAAGTGTCGTTGTTTGGCACCGCAGAGATCGCAGAGGACCCGGAGACGGCCATGAGCCCGACTGATAGATCACGTCACGCCACTCTGCTCGTTGCTGGTTCTGGAAGGTCGCGGTGGGAGTGTCCCTGTTGACGCGGCTGCTGTTCCCGGTTGCTGCCGTCCTGACGTTTGCGAGCTGCACGGATCGGACGCCTCCGTTGTTTGAACGGCTCTCCCCCAAAACAACGGGCGTCACGTTTGTGAACGAGGTCCCGGAAGACACCGGGATCAACATCATCAACTATCTCAACTTCTACAACGGGGGCGGGGTGGCGGTCGGCGACATCGACAACGACGGACTACCCGATCTGTTCTTCACCTCCAACCTCGGTGTCGACCGCCTCTACCGTAATGCCGGACAGTATCGGTTCGAAGACATCACGGAACGGGCCGGCGTGGGTGACTCGCCGGGATGGACGGCCGGCGCCACCATGGCCGACGTCAATGCGGACGGGAATCTGGACATCTACGTTTCAGCGGTGACCCATCTTTCGCTCCGCGGTCGGAACGTGCTCTACCTCAACGACGGCGACGGGACGTTCACCGACCGAACCGCGCAATACGGATTGGAGCACGTTGGGTATTCGACGCAAGCCGCGTTCTTCGACTACGACGGCGATGGCGACCTGGACATGTTCCTTCTCAACCACTCGACGCACGAAGAACGGGGCCGGACGTGGAACCCGCAACGTGACCGCCGGCACCCGTTAGCGGGCGATCGGCTCTTCAGGAACGATGGCACCCGTTTTACCGACGTCAGCCAGGAAGCCGGCATCTTTGGCGGGGTCGAAGGTTACGGGTTGGGGGTGGTGGTCAGCGATCTGGACCTGAACGGCTGTCCGGACATCTTCGTGGCCAACGATTTTCACGAGAGCGACTTTCTCTACATCAACAACTGCGACGGCACCTTCGCGGAATCTATCGCCACCACCACCGGTCACACGAGCCGGTCGTCGATGGGCGTCGATGCCGCCGACTACAACAACGACGGCCGGCCGGACGTGATCGTTCTCGACATGTTGCCGGAACGGCAAGACGTCTTGCAGACGTCTGCCAACGCGGAAGATTTCAATATCGAGCACCTGAAGCTCCGCGCCGGATACCATCCTCAGTACGCCCGAAACACCCTCCAGCTCAATCGTGGCCGCGGGCGCTTTAGTGAAATTGGCTATCTCGCGGGCGTGCAGGCAACCGATTGGAGCTGGGCTCCGCTCTTTGTGGACCTGGATAACGATGGGTACAAAGATTTGTTCGTCACCAACGGCATCTATCACAGGCCAAACGATCTCGACTACATCCGACTGGTGGGTACCCGCTCGATCCAGATGGCGTTGGCCGACGGGATTGGGGAAGAGACGTTGATCGCGTTGCTCCAAACGATGCCGCAGATCCCCATCCCAAACTATGCGTACCACAATCAACGCGACCTGACCTTCACAAACTTGGCGGACGCGTGGGGACTGGGGGATCCGGGCTACTCGAACGGCGCAGCGTACGCCGACCTGAACAACAGCGGCGCGCTCGATCTCATCATCAACAACCTCAACGCTCCAGCGGCGATCTATCGAAACCGCGCCCGCGAAGTCACGGGGCACCACTACCTACGAGTGCTGCTCGATGGATCGGGGTCGAATGTCGCGGGGATCGGCGCCAAGGTCATCGTTGCGCACGATGGCGTCACGCAGATCCTGGAACAGATGCCGACGCGAGGATTTCAGTCGTCGGTGGACTTCCGCTTGCACTTTGGATTGGGTCCATCAGATCGCGTCGACACGCTGACGGTGATCTGGCCGGACCATCGGTTTCAGGTGCTGACCGACGTGGTCGCGGACCAGACGATCACGCTGGCTCAAGAGCAGGCGGGTGGTCGATATTCGTACGAGCCAATTTCCGAACCGCCGGCGCTGTTCACGGACGTCACAGCCGAAATGGGAGTCGTCCTCGAGCACCGGGAGAACACGTTCTTCGACTACAACCGCGAACCGCTGATTCCCCACCAGCTGTCCAGAGCGGGTCCCGCGCTTGCCGTCGGCGATGCGAACGGCGACGGTCTGGACGATTTTTACCTGGGGG
>JBFIZG010000562.1:0-2243 GCA_041604955.1 Gemmatimonadales bacterium
CCGCCGCGCCTGTGCCGCTGGCGGCTGGCGGAGCTGCGAGCGGCGTGGGAACAGGCTGATGTGCCACCGCCGGCGCGGAACCGGCTGAGGCGTTCTTCGAGACACGAATCGTCGTCATCCACCGTTTGATCTCGATACTGTCGGCATCCGAACGACTCAGCAATTCGAGAAGTCTCTCCACCATGGCAAAGTCGATCATACGCGCTCGAGGTATTTGTCTTCACGGCGATCGACCTTGATCTTCGCGCCGGTCTCCACGAACAACGGCACCTGAACAACCGCACCGGTTTCGAGCTTCGCGGGCTTCGTCCCACCGCTTGCCGTATCGCCTCGTAGCCCCGGATCGGTCTCGACGATTTCGAGTTCGATGAAAAATGGCAACTCGATCGACAACACGACCCCATCATGGACCAACCCGGAACACTCCATCCCTTCCTTCAAGTACTTCAGCTGATCGTCGCCAATGACGTCCCCGTTGATCGGAATGTCGTCGAACGTCTCCATGTCCATGAAATGGTACACGTTGCCGTCGCCGTACGAGTACTGCACGGGGCGCCGCTCCAATCGCACGTCCTTGACGCGTTCCCCGGCGTTCCATGTCCGGTCGATGACCGCTCCCGTTTTCACGTTCTTGAGCTTGCTGCGGACAAACGCGCCGCCCTTCCCCGGTTTGACGTGCTGAAAATAGACGAGCTGAAAGAGCTGTCCGTCGATGTCCAGGACCATGCCGTTTCGAAAATCAGAGGTGGTCGCCATTGGCGCTACACGATCTCCCGCAATTCAGTGCGACCGTCTGAAACGAGTTCAACGCCTGAAGTCCGCAAAACTACGTCATCCTCGATCCGAATGCCGCCCCAGCCCTCGATGTAGACACCCGGCTCGACGGTGATCACGGCGCCGTCGGGCAGTGGGTCTCGGTTCGCTCTGCTCACGCGGGGGGCCTCGTGCACCTCGAGACCGAGCCCGTGTCCCAACGAATGGACGAACGCATCACCCAAGCCGTGATCGGTGATGTGACCTCGGGCGAGCGCGTCCCCTTCTTCTCCCGTGACACCGGCCCGCAATCCCTCACGCGCGAGCCGCTGCGCCCCTTCGACCACGCCGTACACCGCACGTTGGCGTTCATCCGCCCGGCGGCCGACCACGAACGTGCGCGAGATATCCGCGCAGTATCCGTCAATTTGGGCACCAAAGTCAAGGAGCACGAGATCACCACCCTGGATTTCCCGACCACTCGTCCGCGCATGCGGCAGCGCGCTCCTGGGACCGGACGCGACGATGGTCGGAAACGGGTGCCACTCGCTGCCTCGGAGCCGAAGCTCGCGTTCCAGACACGCCGCCACCTCCAATTCGCGGGCGCCCTCCTGGAGCGCGCCGATGCTTGCTTCGAGAGCCGTGCTCGCGATGTCCGCGGCGCAGCGGATGGCGTCGACCTCGCTCGGTTCCTTTTTCGTTCGCAGCTCCTCGACCAATCCGGAGATCGGTCGGAGCGAGCCGCCGACATCGAGCGCTTGTAACGACGTCACCTGTTCTGCGGTCAGCACGTGGGCCTCGAACCCCAACCGTTCCAAACTCCGGTATTGCTTCAGGATTTCGGCGAGCCTGGACCACTGACGCACGTCCACGATCTCGACACGGATCGCGCCACCCGTTTCCTGCCTTGCCTGTTTGCTGTAGCGCGAATCGGCGATCAGGATGGTGTCGTGCCCAACCACCGCTGCGAGACCGGCCGATCCGGTGAAGCCCGTCAAGTAACGGAGATTGGCCAGGGAGCTGACGAGAAGACCTTGGAGGCCCGCGTCGCCAAGTCGCTCCACAAGTGCCTGGCGACGGCCGGCGCATGCGTCAGGATCCACGATCGGAAAGGTGCATCATGAGCGCCTCGAGACCGAGCACGTAGCTCAGCGTCCCGAACCCTGCCACCACGCCAACCGCGAGATCGCCGATCACCGATCGCCCTCGAGCCTCCTCCCGTCCGAAGATGTTGCTCAAATGCACCTCGACAAACGGCACTCGCACCGCCAGCAATGCATCACGAAGCGCCAACGAGGTATGCGTAAACGCTCCCGCATTCACGAGCGCCCCGTCAGCCGTCGCGGCAAGCGCCTGCACGAACTCGACGAGTTCGCCTTCGTGATTCGTCTGGTACCAGGTGATCTCGATCTCGTCTCCTGCCCGTGCCCGTACGGAGCGCTCGATGTCGTCCAGCGAAGCCGTTCCGTACACTTCGGGTTCGCGAGTCC
>JBFIZG010000563.1:0-2237 GCA_041604955.1 Gemmatimonadales bacterium
GACTCCGTGCTCGTCCGCGCCATCGACGTTGGTGGGATCACCCGCGTCGGATTCGTGGTCACTGATCTAGCCGGCACGGCGACCCTGTCCGGCGATTCCGCCGACTTCGGCGGCACGAGCACTGACATCAGCCGAACGTTCGCGCTCGGGCTGGATACCGTGACGACGTTCCCGCTCCAAGTGGTCGTGACCGTATTCGGTATCGACTCCGTTGGAAACCGGGGCGAGCTGTCACGGACCGGAAACCCGGTAGCGAGTGGCGCGAAGGACACCGTGACGATCGTCGCCGGACGGACCGTGCCCCTCCCCATGGGTGGCACGATCATCGACGCGATCTACAACCGAAACCTGAACGAGGTCTACATGACCAATGTGGATCTCGAGCAACTCGAGGTGTTCGACGTCGCGTCGATATCGTTTGGCAGCCCGGTACCCGTCGGCTCGCGGCCATGGGGTGTGGCACTGTGGCCGGCCGACACGTTAGGAGCGAATGACAACCGCGTGGTGGTGGCGAACTCCGGCGGCACGGATCTCTCGATCGTCGACGTGGCGACCCGTCGCGAAATCGATCGCCATGCGCTGCCGAACTTCATCATACAGGCGGTGACGACCGAGCGGGACGAGGAGACGGGCGTCATCCAAATCAAGATCACCGAGCACGATTTCTCGGATCGTCCGCAATACCTCGGGACTACCTGCCGTACCGCGGGTGGTACGGTGTGTGACCCCGACTCGATCTACGCGGTGTATTCAACGACACCGACGATCGATCAAGGCGAGTTCCCAAGACGCGGATCGATTCGCTGGGAGAACATTGGAACGTCACCCGACCCGGAATCGCACTTCTTCTGGGAACAGGCCGTCGTGCCGCCGGACCCATCGTTCGACACGCTCCAGGTCATCGTCGACCGGGGCCCGGGTTCGCAAGAGACGATTCTCGCAGCAGCGTGCGGAATCATGGTCGATATCGAGCAGCTCGTGTTCCGCGACACCACGTACGTCCGGAATTCGGGGAACTTCACCCATGCCCTGATTGGTGAGGGCGGCGTCATCAGCGAAGGGTTCGCTCGCGCGGTTGGGTACACGGGTAACGATTCGGTCAGCACCCGGGTTTGTAGCGGCGAAATCACCGTGGGCGATTCCACCTTCTCGCTTCCGGACGGCCCGGAAAACCGGGACTTTGGAGTCACACCTGGGATCAGGGTGCGTGACTTCATCAGCAACACCGCCACGAGCGTCAACTCGATCGGCATCAACTTCAACGGGCTGACGAACCTGATCCGGACGACGGACTCGGTGTACGTGTTGAACGAGTTCCTGCGTCTCAAGGGTCTCATTGCGGTCGGCGGCGCGAATGCCGGAATGGACCTGAACTTCGACCACGCCTTCGAAGCAGGCGTCGGAGGAACGCCGGGCACGTTTGGCGGGACCGCCGACTCGACGAATCGCGTGGTGTTCCTCGCGTCGGACAACCCGGTGATCGAAGTGTTCGATACGTTCTTCTTTAGCCGGGTGGCCACCGTTCCAATCAAGAACCCGATCGTCGGACCGCTCAGGGTCGCGCGATTGGCGTCCGGCGACCAGCTCATCATCGGTGTCACCGAGGAAGGCGTCGTCATGGTCCAGCTGCCGCAAGTGGACAACCCCTTCCCGGTGAGTGGGATGGGTAACCGTCGGAGCGTGAACATTCGAAGACGGTGACGGCCAGCGCCCCTTCGCAGCAGCAACCAAAGCCCGGCTTTCGAGTCGGGCTTTTTTTTTGTGAGTGGTGAGTGGTGAGTGGGGATCGGGGATCGGGGAGCGGGACCCCGGACGCGAGACGCTGGACGCAAGACGGAGGACGCTGGACGTTGGACGTTCGATGTTGGATGTTGGACGTTGGATGTTGGATGTTGGATGTTAGACGTTGAATGTTGAACGTTGAACGTTGCAAGCCATGATTCGATTCACAACGGCAGGCGAGTCGCACGGCAAGGCGCTGGTGGGGATTCTCGAGGGAATCCCGGCCGGGTTGACGCTCGTCGCGGAGGACATCGACCGGGAGCTTCGGCGTCGGATGGCCGGGTACGGGCGCGGGGCACGCATGAAAATCGAATCTGACGCGGTCGAGATCCTCTCCGGCGTCAGAGCCGGTGAAACGCTCGGGTCTCCCGTCGCGCTGCTCATCCCAAACAGAGATTGGGACAACTGGACCGACGTGATGGCGGTCGAGCCGGACGCGGCTGGGAAGAAGCGCC
>JBFIZG010000564.1:0-2236 GCA_041604955.1 Gemmatimonadales bacterium
GAACTCATCCACTTTACATTACAAAGTATATCTATCGACGCAAGCCCCCGAGACCTAGACTCTTCGGCCAAGGGTGGCGGGGCGCCCTGCCTGGGCGCCGCGTCTCTCGCGATGCCGTCGAGTCGGGACCTTGAGCCGGGCGGCGGCTCCCGATTAGAATTTCTCACTCCGAAGCCGCCCACGGGCCGGCACCCGGACGTTTCACCAGGTGCAGAGGAAACGGAACAGCATGTCAATTCTGTCGTTAGCGAACGTGACCAAGCATTTCGGCGCGGTGAAAGCCGTCGACGGCGTCACGTTTTCGGTAGATCGGGGCCAGGTCGTCGGGTTTCTCGGGCCGAACGGCGCGGGGAAATCCACCACGATGCGCATGATCAACCAGTTTTTTGAGCCGGACGAGGGTGAGATCCAGTTTGACGGCATGCCGCTCGGGGAGGCCGCACGCGAGGCGAAGCGGCGCATCGGGTACTTGGCGGAGAACAACCCCGTGTACGAGGACATGTCGGTCGCGGACTACTTGGCGTTTTTTGCCGATTTGCGCGAACTCACCGGGCCATCGCGCGCCGGAGCGATCGACGAGGCGGTGCAGGCGACCGGGATCCCAAGCGTATTCTATCGGCCACTGGGCGAGCTCTCGAAGGGCTTTCGCCAGCGCGTCGGGCTGGCACAGGCGATTCTCCACCGGCCGGATCTGTTGGTGCTGGACGAACCGACGGAGGGATTGGATCCGAACCAGCGTTTGGAGATCCGGCGACTCATCGAACACCTGGGTCAGGATCGTACGGTCATCCTCTCGACCCACGTGCTATCCGAGGTGCACCAGACGTGCTCGCGTCTGCTGGTCATCCACGAAGGCCGGATCGCGGCCGATGGACCGGTGGAGCAACTCGTTGCCCAGGCCGAGGGGAGAGGGCAGGTCGCGGTCGAGGTAGCGGGGGCGGGCGTCCGGGAGGCGCTCGGTGCGCTCGACGGCGTCGAGAATGTCGAACAACTCCGCGAGCAAGACGGTCGGGTGTTGATGTCGGTGACCACGGACCGGACGAAGGACGTTCGGCCCGCGATCTTCGACCTCGCCAAAACCAGCGGTTGGACGCTCTTCGAGCTTCACGAGGAGACCCGCAGTCTCGAAGCGGTTTTCCAAGAACTCACAAAAAGTTCAGGGCAGTCATGAACACGATTTGGACCATTGCCAAGCGCGAACTGAAGGTCCTCTTCGACCACCCAACGGGCTACATCCTCGTTGTCGTCTTCCTGGCGCTGAACAACTTCCTGTTTTTCCGCCAGGCCTATCTGGTGTCGCTCGCGTCACTCAGGCCGATGCTGGACTTGCTGCCGTGGCTGTTGCTCTTCTTCGTGCCGGCAGTCACGATGCGTTCGTTGGCCGAGGAGCTTCGTGGCGGCACGATCGAAGTGGTCTTGGCGCAACCGGTCACGGAGCTCGAATTTCTCCTTGGCAAATACCTCGGTCAGCTTCTGTTCATTTGGTTCGGACTCGCGTTGACCTTCCTGATTCCGATCGGTCTTTCGTTCGGGGCGGACATGCACGGAGGGGTGGTGTTAGCCCAGTACGTGGGGGCGGGCATGCTCGCCGCCGGGTTTACGGCCGTGGGCGTCTGGGCGTCGAGTCTCACCCGCAATCAGATCACGGCATTCATCATCGGCGTCGCCGTCATGTTCTTGTTGGTGTTCATCGGGCTCAACGCGCAGCTCGTGGGTCTGCCCCCGACCTTGGCAGCGGTGGCGGCAAACCTCGGGGTGCTGTCGCACTTCGAGAACATTGCCCGGGGCCTGCTGGATCTCCGGGACATGATCTACTTCTTGACGCTGGCCGCGATCTTTTTGATCCTCGCGTACTGGGTACTCGTGGGTCGAAAGCTCGCGCCGGCGGGTGAGCCGCTCAAGCGATTGCGGGCCGGCGCGGCCATGCTCGTGCTCACGATGGTCGTGATCAACTTGTTTGGGAGACAGATCAAGGGGCGCATCGACCTCACGCCGGGGAACGCCTACACCTTGTCGCGCGCCTCCAAGGACATCGTTGCCAATATCGATGATCGCGTGACGGTCACCTTGTTTGCATCCAAGGAACTTCCCACGGAGATTGCGCTTCGCAAACGCGACGTCGAGGATCTGTTGGGTGATCTCCGGTCCGCCTCTGGCGGACGTCTCCGCTATGTCGTGCGGGACCCAAGCGACGACGAAGAGGCTGCGAGTCAGGCGCAGTCCATCGGAATTCCAC
>JBFIZG010000565.1:0-2231 GCA_041604955.1 Gemmatimonadales bacterium
AACGGCTACGGCCTGGCCCTGACGCGCCATACCCTGGCCGCCTTCGAGTACTGGAAACCCACGGTTATGCACGACCTGCATGAGTCGGGCTATTTCCTGTACACCTCAACCGGGACGGGCCCGTACAACGAACACGTGGACGCCCTTGCCATCGACGAGTGGCACAACCTGGCGCACGAAGAAGTCACCGAACTCACCAAGCGCGGCATGCCCGGCGTGTGGACGCACGCATTCTATACCGGCTGGGCCGCGAATTACCTCGTGTGGATCGCGAACACGAGAAACAGCATCGGGAGGTTCTACGAGACGCTGGGCAATGGCGGCGCCGACACACGGGAGCGAGAACTGCCGGACCGTTCCACGTCCCGCGAGTGGTATCGGCCAAATCCGCCGCTCAAGAAGGTGCTGTGGTCGCTCAGAAACAACACCAACTACATGCAGAGCGGTGCGCTGGTGGCGCTCAAATACGTCGCCGACAACCGCCAGGAATTTGTCGAGAATTTCCATCTCAAGAGCAAGCGGGCTGTCGAAGCCGGGAAGACACAAGCACCGTATGCGTGGGTCATCCCACATGACCAGCGGCGGACCCTAGCGGCAGCCGCGCTGGCGAATCTCCTCATGTTGCATGGGGTGGAAGTCCACATCGCGGATGAAGAGCTGACCTGGGCGGATTCGGACCAAGACAGTGACGAGATGACGGTGCCCAAGGGCTCTTATGTCGTACGCATGGACCAGCCATACCGAACCTTGGTCCAGGTGCTGATGGACAAACAAAACTTCCCCAAGGACGCCACCCCACCCTACGACGACACGGGATGGACGCTTCCCTACTTGCATCATGTGGATGCCTACGCCGTGGACGATGCCGCGATCTTGTCGCGGAAGATGACGCCGGTGACGGACCCGATTACGGTCACCGGCACACTGAAGGGGGGAAATCGTCCGTATTACCTAGTCAACAACACCACGGACGACAACGTCGCCGTGCTTCGCTTCAAGCTCGGCCAGACGATCGTCCACGCGGCGGAACGCTCGTTCGAGGCCGAGGACACCGAATACGCCGCCGGGAGCTTCATCATCTCGGCGGAGGAGAACCCCGGGATCGGTCAGACGCTGGAGCGCCTGGCGAGTGAACTGGGGCTCACGGTCACGGGCACGCGCCGGCGCCCCGACGTCCCGACTCACGAGGTCGAGCTACCCCGTGTCGCCCTGGTGCACACGTGGGTGTCGACACCGCAGGATGCCGGCTGGTGGCGCCTCGCGTTCGACCGAATCGGAATCCCCTACACGTATCTCTCCGAGCAGGACCTGCGGGTCAACGACCTGACGGACTTCGACGTCGTCATCATGCCAAACAACCGGGCGAACCCGCAGACGCTCGTTGGCGGTACGACGGTGGCCGGTCCACCCATCCCGTGGCAACCAGACCCGGCATATCCGTCGCTCGGCTCGATCGACCAGACACCGGACATGCGTCAGGGGATGGGGTACGAGGGGCTCGCGCATCTCAAAGCGTTTGTCGAGCGCGGCGGCGTGTTCATCACTGAGGGAACCACGGTGGAACTCCCCGTGCAGATGGCGATCACTCGGCGGGTCAGCGTCCGGACCACCCGGCAGCTCGTGGTGCGGGGCGCCGTCCTCAACACAATCACGAGCGACGCCGAAAGCCCCATCATGTACGGCTATCCGGAAACCGTGCCGGCATACTTCAACCAGCGGCCAGTGCTGCAGGTCAACAAGAACGTCGGGAATACAGGCACGCCGGCGTGGCTCAAAGACGAAACGTGGGAAAGGGAAGTTCCACGCGTGGTATCGACCTTCGCCAAGAAAGACATTCTGATGAGCGGCATGCTCCGCGGCGACAGCGAGATAGCCGGTGCGCCGGCCGTGGTAGACGTTCCGGTCGGTGAGGGCCACGTCGTCTTGTTCGCCGTGCGCCCGTTCTGGAGACTTCAGACCTACGGGAGCCACGCCATGGTGTTCAACACGATGCTCCATTGGAACGACTTGCGTGCAGGATGGCCGTCACGCCCATTGGAAGACGATGAGACCACGGACACCGAACACCAAGAGCACTAGTAGATCGGGAGGTTCGCCCTCGAGAGCGGGCTGGGCCCAGGACAGCTCCTGACAGGAGGCCGTACTCGACGGTCGGGCGGAGGTGAACACACGACGACTATCACGTCGAAGCAATGTCGTGACATGCGCAGGAGGGAGGATTAGGCATGACC
>JBFIZG010000566.1:0-2224 GCA_041604955.1 Gemmatimonadales bacterium
CGCCGGGGGGCAGTGTGACAACAGTAAGGGCTACTTCATCCGTCCGACGCTCATCGAGGCGCGTACGCCCAAGTACACGACGATGTGTGAAGAGATCTTCGGGCCGGTGCTCACCGTGTTCGCGTACCCGGAACGCAAGTGGTCCGACACGGTCCAACTGGTGGATACCACGTCGCCCTACGCGCTGACCGGTGCGGTGTTCGCGCAAGATCGGAACGCCGTGCAGGAGGCGCAACGCGCGCTGCGATATGCGGCGGGCAATTTCTACATCAATGACAAGCCAACGGGCGCCGTGGTGGGACAGCAGCCGTTTGGGGGCGCCAGGGCCAGCGGGACGAATGACAAGGCTGGATCCATCCTGAATCTGGTGCGTTGGGTCTCCCCGCGATCGGTCAAGGAGACGTTTGTGCCCGATACCAGCTATCGCTATCCGTCCATGGACGAAGCATGAATTGTGACGCGTGACCTTGCCACCAGGGCCCGACTATAAGACCTTGCCACGGGTGGACATGAGGAGTCAATCATCGTGAGACGTTGCGCAAGCCTGGCCGTGATCGGCCTGGCAGTCATCGCTTGGGCTGGGTGCGAATTTCAGAACCTCACTGAAGCCGAGAATCAGCTCGGGCGGGGTCCGGCCCGCAGCTTGGCGTTCGAGATCCCGATCGCGGTCGATACGTTCGACACGCGGGAGCTCTTCGACAGCCTCTTGGATTTCCGCACGGTCACCTTGTCGGACAGCTTGCTCGCAGCGGCGATCGATACTGTGACCCTGTCGGTGTCCAACTTGATCGGGTTTTCCATCAGCAACGTCGTGTTCCAAGACACGGTGTCTCCGCCACCGGTGTGGGAACAGGTCAGTGCCAGCGACTTCGATCTGGGCAGCTTCGAGGACGCGATCCGTGATGCGACGCTCAACAGCGCTCTCGCCGTGACGGCGGTGACCAACACTGCCGATGCGCCGATCACGCTGCTCGATTTCGTATTGGGCGTCGTGCCAATCGTCGGCGGGAAGCTCGATTCGGTGGGAGGGCAGCCGGCGTACGAGACGGGCCCCGGAGGCGCCCCGATCCTGGTGGCGATGGAGGACACGCCAGGGGGGCGCACGTTCGCGTTGGGACGCATGCAAGTTCGCAAGACGACGACGCTGCAAGCCGCAGCCCTGGTCGATCGGCTCGTCGACCGTGTCCTGGCCGGCGACTCGGTCGCGCTCGTGGCAAGTGGCGACGTGATCATCGGCGACGGATCGGCCATTTCGATTGCGCCGGGGAGCGAGTTGCGGTTCGAGATCGAACCGCTGATCGGTTTCGACCTGACGCTGCCGGCCTCCGGCGTGAGTGTGCAGCCGGACTCCAACCTGTTCTCCGGAGGCCTCGATCTCGATTCGGCGTTGGCGGACGACCTCATCGGCGAGGTGCTGGATTCGGCCGGCGTCAAGCTGATCATCGAGAACGGGCTCCCATTTGCGATGGACGTCAGTATCGCGCTCGTGAGCGGGACCGTGACCGGCAACGTCTTCACCGCCCCCAACGCCGTGATTGACTCGATCAACGTTGGGGCAGCCCTGGTTGGTGCCAATGGCCGCGTCACGCAGGCGCTGCGGGACACCGTGCGGGTCGTGGTCACGGCGAACGACACGCGCCAGGCCGTCGGAACCGACGTGACAGTCGGAGTGCGGATCGTGCTCCGTCCACCGCCAGGCGGTCGTGCCGCGGTGGAATCCCAGAATCGCGTCATTCTCAACGTGCGAGGACTCGTGTGGGCCACCATCGGGGGAGGCACGCCATGAAGCGCGCGATAGGGCTACTGGCGTTCCTCGCCGTCGTGGCCACGGAGGCCGCGGCGCAGGCTGTCCCCGATAATTCGGCGGCGGCTCGGCTGTCCAGCGGGTATCGACGGCCGGTCCAACTACGGCTCGATCCGTTCCGGCACGTCCTGATTCCCCGCTGGGGGCTCGTGATTTCGGCAGGCGGGCTGGCGGCCAACAATGCCCTGAACGGCAACGACATCAGAGCGCTGCAGTTCATCGGAGACAACGGCGGTCTCCAGCCCAGTCATGTCCTGAGCGCGCTCAACCTGATCCCGGACGGCAGCGGGATGGAGCTCGACGGCGCAGGGGAGGGCGGCGTGTACTTGGGTGGTCCCATCGGCGGGCATTTCGCCATCGGGCTCTCGGGTCAGGCGCGCGGATACGGGGTGGGTCTCGTCGGCCCCGACGGGGTTCGGC
>JBFIZG010000567.1:0-2208 GCA_041604955.1 Gemmatimonadales bacterium
ACGCTGCTTGGCGCGTCCGAGCGAAGCCTGCAGAACCACATACGGCGTCCTGGAACTTCACCATCCCGACGAACCCTGTAACACGCTGGCAGTGTGAGACACCGGGTCGTTAGATTGAAGGCGACCGACGACGCGTGCCACTCGCCCGCCACCGACCCTCGCGCCAGGACCGCCACTATGCTTCGAACTATGCTCCTCTCACTCGGCCCAATTGTGTTGTCTGCTACACTGGCTGCAGCGCAAGACGTCAAGCCTACACCGAACGAAGACGATGTTCCGAAGCCTGTCCCGCAAGAGATCTCGCTTGCTGGCGCCGACCTCCCCGACATCTCGCGGTTTCTGAACGTTCGAACGGCATACGCCCCATCCCTTTCGCCGGACGGGAAGCATCTCGCGTTCCGAACGAGTATCACAGGGCAGCCGCAGCTCTGGGTAACGGACGCGACCGGCGGATGGCCTACGCAGTTGACGTTTGGTGAATCGGTCACGTTCCACCAATGGTCGCCGGCGGGAGACTGGATCATTTATGGAACCGATCGAGCCGGCAACGAGCGTGAGGGATACTACCTGATAAGCGCGGACGGCACGGAGGAACGTGAACTCCTTGCTCCATCCGACGCGTTTCGTGTGTTCGGCGGATTCACGCAGGATGGGAAACGGATTGCGTATGCGACGACCGAGGGCAGCGGCGCCAAATTCAACATCCACATGTTGGATGTGGAGACCGGGAAGGACACACGTGTGTTCGAGGGAAGGATGGGTTTGTACGCCGTTTCGTGGAGACCCGATGGCGGCGCCGTGATTCTCTCCGAAGCACGCGGCGAGGACGCAAACGACGTTTTCCTGTTCGACGTGGCGAGTCGCACACTCGACACGCTTTTCTCACCGGACGTCGCGGCGAGCTACGGCCCGTTTGCCTGGGTCCCCGACGGAAGCGGTTTCTACCTGGCGAGCAACCAAGAACGCGAATATCAGGGGTTGGCCTACTATCGCGCCGCCTCGCGCGCGTTCGAATATCTCGAAACACCAGAGCGTGACGTCGAGACCGTGGCGCTCTCAACCGACGGCTCGCTGCTGGCGTGGACCGAGAATGTCGGTGGATACCGGCAGCTGACGGTGCGCCGCCTGGCGTCGCCTACCGACGTCACGACCGCGCAACCGGTGCGCGTACCAGATTTGCCGCGCGGGATCTACGGAATCAGTTGGGCGCCGGATGCTCACGTCGCATCCATCACCATCAACGGGCCGCAAGTACCTGGAGACATCTGGACGTGGAACGTCGAGACCGGGCAGTTGTGGCGCGCCACCGAATCGTCGACCGCAGGATTAAATCTTTCCGCGATGGCGATACCGGAACACTACAGTTTCACGGCACGGGACGGTGTCACGCTCCACGGGCTGTTGTACCTCCCGGATAACATTCCCGCAGGCACTAAGCCGCCTGTGTTGCTGTCGGTGCACGGCGGCCCGACCGCGCAGGCCCGCCCGCGCTTCAATGCCGCACACCAGTACTTGCTGTCCCGCGGGATCGCCGTCTTCGATCTCAATTTTCGCGGATCGACCGGCTACGGAAAGACCTTCGCCCGTTTGAACGATCGCCGGCTTCGCGCAGGAGAATTCCTGGACATGGCCGATGCGATCGAGTGGCTCGGTCGCCAGGGGATGGTCGATGCGAGCCGCGCAGCTGTCATGGGCGGATCGTACGGCGGGTATCTCACGATGGCGGCCATGACACGGCTGCCCGAGTACTTCGATGCCGGCGTTGCGTTCGTCGGAGTGTCGAATTGGGTCACAGCGCTCGAAGGCGCATCGCCGTCACTCAAGGCAAGCGACCGGCTGGAGTACGGGGACATTGACGATCCAGCGGATCGGGAATTCTTCCGCGAGATCTCGCCGATCACACACATCGAGAACGTGCGAGCACCGGTGATGGTACTCCACGGCGCAAACGATCCGCGGGATCCTGTCGACGAGTCGGATCAGTTCGTGCGCGGGATTCGTGAAGCCGGCGGTGAGGTGGAATACCTCCGGTTTCCGGACGAGGGGCACGGTATTCGCAATCTGTCGAATCGCATCATCGCGTACCGCCGGATCGCGCAGTTCCTCGAGCGGACATTGGCACCGGCACGGCCAACAACAGACGGCCGGTGACGCTTTGCGCCACCGGCCGTCATACCAATCTGCTTAGGCGGCGGCTCGTGCCGCAGC
>JBFIZG010000568.1:0-2199 GCA_041604955.1 Gemmatimonadales bacterium
GGCGGACTGGGGAAGCAAACTCGCCGACGTGAGTCCAGGGAGCGTGTTGACTTCGAGACAATACGGTGTGTCTCGCGCGTCCATCCGAAAATCGACCCGTGAAAAATCCCGCAGCTTCAAGACGCGGTGCGCCCGTAACGCGATCTCTCGCATCGTTTCGGCCAACGCGTCCGGAATCGGCGCGGGGAACAACTCCTGTGTCATTCCGGGTGTGTACTTACACTCGTAGTCGAAGATGGCGTGTTGCGGAATGATCTCACCCACACCGAGCGCCCGATCGCCGAGTATCCCGACGGTGAACTCGCGTCCGGGGACGAACGCCTCGAGCATGACCTCGTCATCGAAACGAAGCGCCAACGCAACCGCATCTGCCAACGCCTCGTAAGTTTCGACGACGGTGAGTCCAACGGTGGACCCGGCCTTGGACGGCTTCACGACAACGGGATACGTAATGGCGGTTTCCGGATTCTCGACGGGCCACATGTGCCAGCTGGGTGTCGCGATGCCGGCGTCCCGGAACAACCGCTTGGCCACGTCTTTGTCCATGGCCAGCGCACTGCCCAGCGGGTCCGACCCGGTGTACGTGGCGCCGGCGAGGTCGAGCAACGTCTGCAGCTCGCCGCCCTCGCCCTGTTTGCCGTGCAACACGAGAAACACGAGATCCGCTTCCCGAATCTCGGTCTCCGCGAAAAGCGTTGCGGGATCTTCGCGGGAGGCGAGTTGGTCGAGTTCCACGAGTGTGGGCGGTTCGCGTCCCACGGCGGGGTTTAGCAGCCGGGACTCGTCTTCCGGCTGAAGCGGCCCCGTCACCGTGTCGACCACGGTCACCACGTGGCCCCGCGACCGCAGGGCATCCAACACCTGCGCGGCACCGGCGAGCGCGACGTCGCGTTCCGGCGTCGAGCCGCCGGTCAGGAGACAAATGCGTGTCATTGTGCTCGATAGACTACGCGGAACTCCGGTGTTTCCCAAACCTCAACTTCGGTGACCTGAATTGCCGGGGCAACCTCAGCCAAGCGCTCCGTTGCGCGGGTACACGCGACAAACGCGACGCGTTCGGCCGTCGGCGGGTGACGCTCGAAGGGTTCCAAGTCGTTCAAGTATGCGTGATCGAAGTCCTCCACGACCTCGCGCGCGGTTTCCTCGATTTTCCGAAAGTCCATCCCCATGCCATCCGGCCCGAGCGCAGAATCGTCTACGCGAACAGTGAGCCGTACACGCCAGTTATGTCCGTGAAAGCGCTCACATTTGGGGACGTTCGGCAACGTGTGTGCAGCCGAGAACGAGGTTTCAGCAGAAAGGAGATAATGACCCATGGCTCAGGCGTTTGCCTCGGTGTACGACGGGCGCGCCGTCACCGGATGCCGGCGACATGATGTAGCACGTCGTAACGAGTCACGATGCCGGTGAGGCTTCCGTTTTCGCGCACCAGGACGGCGGGGGTCTTGCGGGAGAGCAGGGTGGAAAACCGCTCGAGCGGAAAGTCGCCGTCGATCACGGGATACGGGGCCTCCATCACGTCCTGCACCGGTTGGTCCAACGCGGTCGTTTCGGCGAGCGCTAACTCCATCAAGGCTCCTTCGGTCACCGACCCCACGCTCTCGCCGGCGTCGACCACGGGGAGCTGGGAGACGCTGTACGTACTCATCAAGTTGAGCGCCTGTCGCACCGTGTGTGACGATTCCACGGTAATGAGACCAGGGGCGCTCGAATCTTTTTCGCCGAGCAGCGCACGCGCGCTCACGCGTTCCGACTCGAGCATTTGGTTTTCTTCCATCCACTCGTCGCTGTACAGTTTGGACAGGTACCGTTCACCGGTGTCGCACAACAGGACGACGATATAGCCCTTTGGGTCGTCGAGTTCGCGCGCGATCTTGAGTGCCACCGTGACGTTGAGCCCGGTGGATCCTCCGGTGAAGAGCCCTTCTTCGCGCGCGAGTCGTCGCGCCATCTGAAAGGATTCTCTGTCGCTCACCGTGTAGAACTCGTCAATCGCATCGTAGTGGAGCGTCTCGGGGATCTTGTCTCCGCCCACTCCCTCCACCTTGTAGGGGTGTCCCTCCGACATCGTGCGCGTACGGGAATAGCCGGCGTAGATCGATCCCTCCGGGTCACCCGCGATGATGCGGATGCGGGGGTTCTTTTCCTTGAGATACCGCCCGGCCCCGCTCAGCGTGCCTCCGGTTCCGGCGGCGCCAA
>JBFIZG010000569.1:0-2193 GCA_041604955.1 Gemmatimonadales bacterium
GGCATCCCGGTCGACGTGGTGTTCAACCAGGGTGTCGACGTGCTCGGCCTCGATTGACGATGGGTCGGGCGAAGAAATCGGCGTCCGATGCAGATGGCGGTGCGGTCCGGCGGCTGACGCCGGAAAGCGTTGCGCGCGGAGTGCAGATCCTGTGTGACCGTGATGCGGATCTTGCCCGGGTCGTAGATCGACACGGCGTGCCGCCGGTTCGTCTGCGCAAGGCGGGTTTCGCAACGCTCGCCCAGATCATCGTCGAGCAACAGGTGTCGCTGGCATCCGGCCGCGCGATCTGGGCGCGGCTCGAGGACGGCGTCGGCCAAGTCACCCCCGAGACTGTCGCGTCACAGAGCGTAGACGTCCTCCGGACAATGGGCCTTTCGCGCCAGAAGGCAACGTACATACACGGCATCGCGACTTCGGTTGTTGACGGTGACCTCAGTTTTCGCCGGGTGCATCGAGCGGACGACAACGACGCTCGCGAGCAGTTGATTCGGTTAAAGGGTGTTGGGCGATGGACGGCGGACATCTACCTTCTGACAGCTATGGGGCGCCCGGACGTGTGGCCGCGAGGTGATCTCGCTCTTGACACCGCACTGATGTGGCTCAAGCGGCTGAGAAAGAAGCCGCGCCCCGAACGAATAGAGCGGCTGACAGGCCCATGGTCGCCTTGGCGTTCAGTAGCCGCGCGAATCGTCTGGCACAGTTATGTCAACGAGGTTAATTGAACGGGTTGCCGCCCTCTGACTTGCCCCGGGGGTCCAGCGATCAAAGCCGGCTTGGGGCGTGGACCGGACTGAGCCTTCACGATACGGCCGAAGTCGCGCCTGAGTGCAAGTTGGCTGCCGACGTTCGGCCGAATTCGTTTTCGAGCGATTGCGTCTCTCGACTCGTCACGTTACCATCGTCCAGATAATCCGCTTTCGGGTGCGGCGTGAGAGTTACGCGAGATCGCTTCAGACGCGGCTGAGCTCGTCCGATTCCAGCTTCTTGCCGGATGACTATTCTTCCAGGGGCGAGTTCGTACTGATCGCCTGCAGACATATGCCTCGGAGTGTGGCGCGCGCCGACGCCAATCATTTGAAACTGGAGGTCAAAACGTCATGCAGGAATCACCCATAAAAGTCTTCCGGCGACCTCGCCAACCCGACATCGACCGGCATTTACGAGCGGCTTGGCTATCGTAAGGTGGTCGAGGCGATGGACGGTATATTCGACGGTGATTTTGGCCACGGATGTGCACACGGGGCTCCGCCGCGAGAGATTTGGGATCGAGGTCCGGGCCGTCGCGCTCCCAGTCAACGCAACGGGCGCTGCATCGCTCCGGCATAAAGTAAGACGAAACCTCGGGTCTCCTCAGAATCCGATACAAGCGAAGGCCAAGCGCCCGATGAAACATGACGACCTTTCCTATCCGGTGATCTGTCTGGGACAGGACGGCTCGATCATTTCGCATCAGTCGGCGGAAGATTTTGGAAAATGTAATGCGCTCGCCCTCTGGGTCAACCGCTACTACGCCGACCTGACGGTGATCGACGGTGCGGCGGTTTTGTGGCGTGTGGAATCGGCAAAGCCGAAGGAGCAGCGGTCGGGTTTCGACCGGTGGTTATCGCGGCTGGCCAACCGCACGATCCGCGTCGAAATCGAACTATGGAGACTCGATCAGGAGACCGGCTTGGCGGTGGTCAAGCGACTGATCGTGTCGTGGCTGGATCGGTTGCCCGAGTTCTGGGAGGCATCGGCCGATCTGGAGGAGTGGCAGGTAAGGGTTGAGTCGTGTCGGTCGGTGGAGGAGTTGGCGATACTCTTTGAGTAGGGGGCGGCGTGGTTCCTCCGGCAGCTCGCCCATGCCGGCGAACCAGAAATTGATCCTGTTGGGGGTTCTTCGTCTGACCCATAGCCATATGATGAAGTATAACCGGTGCCTGAGCCACCGCGGCCCGCAGCGAGCCAGCATCCAGCAACCTTGCGGAGTCGTGTTTCGTAACTGCCCACGCGGCGCGTCGCCGCGCTGCTAAGCAGAAGACCGTTAGACGCACGGACTTGAACATAGATAGATCGCGGTTACCCAACGAGGACTGGAGAACTGGCACATGAGACACACCCATGGGAGCGTTCTCGCCGGCATCGGCAACACCCCCCTCGTTGACATCAGTGAGGTGACGTCGGCGGGCTCTGCGAGACTGCTCATCAAAC
>JBFIZG010000570.1:0-2188 GCA_041604955.1 Gemmatimonadales bacterium
TGAAACAGGTGACGACCCAAGCATCGCCGCTCTCCCGGATTGGGGATGTCCGGTTTACGGCGCCTCCGTCACCTCGCGCCAAGCCGAGCCGGCGGTTCCGTCGGAGCCTGTTTCGGCTGGTCGTAAAGCTCCTCGGCTTGCTCGCCCTCGTGGCGCTCCCGTTCGTCGCCTTCGTCCGGGTTTCGGTCTACTCGTACAGCGCCCGCGGTCTCCCGACCTGGTTGGCCCTGACCGTCGGGCTAGCCACCACGATCGTGATCGTGTCCGTGTACGCCATGGTCGTATCCAAGACGCTCACCGGGAAAGCTCGGGCGCGTGTGATGGTGCAGCGAGTGGCGCTACCGCTCGTCCTGGTCTACTGCGCATATGGCCTGTGGTACCTCTCGAGTCTGAACGCGAAAACGAGTGCGGTGAGGTCCCAGTACACCGCGCTCCACCCGGTGCTGAGGGTTGCACTCGGCACCGTGCTGCTGGTCGACCGGCAAATCGTGCTCACCGACGTCCGGCGACTGCCGGATAGCTATCGGTCGATGGGCCTCCCGACCCCGAATGAATCCCTCCACTACGAACAAGGCGATGGCTACGTCCACGCGGTCGATCTCCGAACGCTCGGACGGGGCGAAGTCAGGAATTGGTTGATAGAAGGCTACTTCCGAACGATGGGCTTCCGAACGTTACGGCACGTCGGGACTGCGGACCATTTGCACGTCACACTCGGCGCGAGAGGTGGGGGCTAGCGCGCTTCAACCTGGTGTCGACCCGGCGTTCATCGTCGCCAGGTGACACTCAGCGCCGCGTTCAGCGTCCAGGTCGTGATCCGCTCGTCAACGGCGATCAGGTTGCGTTTTGCCCGCTGCGACGGAGATAGCATGACATTGAGCGACGGCGCGAAATGGAGGTGCCCGGGGCCCGTGATCTCATACCCGGCGCCGGCCGCAAACGCGAATCCGTTTGATGTGAGGCGTAGCACGTCAGACGATTCCGAGTACCGCGTGCCACCGCCGCCGATCTTCACGAACCAGCTCTGCTGCTCGACCGATGGATAAAAGTAGAGCAGTGCCAAAATGGAGAGGATGTTCCGAGTGGTATCCGATCCGAGCTGTGTCCACGCGGAACCGTTGATGCCGACCGTGATCCGTTCGGACGGTGTACCGCCCACTTCCACGAAACCGGAAATCCCTCGATTGCTCCCGTCCGGACAGCTCTTGCACGAGATCCCTGCGATGCCGGGGCCCGCGCCGACCGTCGCCCAGGGCCCGTAGCGGACGTCGCCGCGCTGGCCGTGCAGGGAAGTGGTGGCAGCCGCGAATGTGAGACACACCATGGATACGAGTCGGACCATGATCACTCCGTGCAGAGATTCGGAATCCGACAGCCTGCCAACTTCACACCCGCCACCCTGCAACGGTGCCGGGCGCAGTGAAAAAGTGAAGGTTGCCGCGGCACACGGTACCAAATTACCTTTGGCGGCGCCCCGGTCGGGTTGTGTCCGAGCCAAGCCGGCTCACCGGTGATTTTGCGAAATCAACGCGGTCAGCTCGCGGTTCGCGCTGACGGCATCACACGCCTCAAACTAATACGACTAATCCCGCATGACTGGCAATCTGATCGAATGGCGTGACGACCGCTTCGTCGTGCCCAACGACCCGATCATCCCCTTCATCGAGGGTGATGGTATCGGTCCCGACATCTGGCGGGCGGCGCAACGAGTGTTCGACGCGGCCGTTTCTCACTCGTCGGGCGGCAAGCGGCGCGTGGTTTGGCGCGAGATCCTCGCGGGCGAGAAAGCCCATCAAGAGACCGGGGAGTGGCTACCACAGGATACCTTGGAGGCCGTTCGAACCCACCGCATGGCGATCAAGGGACCCCTGACCACACCCGTGGGGGGCGGGATTCGGTCGCTCAACGTCACTTTGCGACAGGTCCTCGACCTGTATGCTTGTGTGCGTCCGGTTCGCTACTTCCGTGGCGTGCCGTCTCCAATGAAGGATCCGGCGTTGCTCGACGTCGTGATCTTTCGGGAGAACATCGAAGACGTGTATGCGGGACTCGAGTATTCGGCGGGGAGTGATGAGGCCGCCCAACTGCGTTCCTTTTTGAACGAGACGCTGGGAGCAAACGTTATCGAGGGCAGCGCGCTCGGGATCAAACCGATGAGCGCCGCGCGATCGAAGCGGCTCATTGGCAA
>JBFIZG010000571.1:0-2166 GCA_041604955.1 Gemmatimonadales bacterium
ATCGGCATCGCGGCGGCCGAACCGCTCTTTGAAATCCTGAAAGACACGGAACAACAACACGTGCGCCGTCTGATCCTCGACCACGTGGTAACGCTCGGTTCGGAGGTCGGACCTTATGCCGTCGCGGGCCTCGCGGATTCACGGTGGCAGGTCAAACGCAACATGCTCCATATCCTCGGACGTCTCACTGAGCGGCCGGCGGATTTTGACCCCACCGAATTCACCAAGCACCATCACCCCTCGGTACGTCTGGAAGCGTTCAAGATCATGTTTTCCGATCCGTCCAAACGAGACGTCGCGCTCCGAGGCGCATTGTCGGATGATGACGAAAAGATCATCCGTTTGGGTCTACAAGCGGCAATCAAGTCCTCGCCCTCCACGGCTGCGCCTCTCATTGGAACGAAACTCAAACAGACGTTTCCCGAAGACATCCGGCTCCTCGCCGTTCGCGCGCTCGGCGTGTGTGGCGGTCAGCTCGCCGTGCGGCTGCTCTTGAACGTGGCGGCTCCTCGTCGGCGATTCTTTTTCGGGTGGAGAACGCCTCGAAAGTCACGGCATCTGATCGCCGCCTTGGTTGCGCTCCAAAACCATCGCGACGATCTCAAGGTGTCACACGCGCTCGAGGTCGCAGCTCGGTCGCGCGACCCCGAGATCGCCCTCGCCGGTCGTGGCGGAGGAAAACACTAGCATGTCGAGCGTCGCTGAATCGTTCCTCCGCGCGCTTGCGCAGTCCCTCGCGGCGTATGCGCTCTATCCGGACGGCCACAAGTCGCGGAAAGAGGCGCTGGAATCCGCATACAGCCGGTTGCACGACGTGACGCAGGCAAAGGAGCGCCCGCTCTTCACGTTCCTGGGCGAGGACGTCGTGTATGGCAACGCTCCGCTTCGCGAGATGCGTGGGTGGGAATGGAGTCCCCGGCTCGCGGAACTGGGCATCGAGCGTCTCGAGTTCGAGCGAAACGTCTCCCAAGAAGAACTCGACGCATTCCTCGACGAGCTTCACACACGAATATTTCTTCGGCGCGCCGGCTCCGCCGAGGCCCGTCAGATGCGTCCAACCGGCATCAAGTTCGGTCACATCGGACTCAAGGGTGAAGAAGACATGCACCTGGAGGACGTGAAGACCGGCGAGATCGAGTTTTCGCTCAAAGAGGAAGCCGAAGCCGTCCGTTGGATGCATGAGGAGATTGCGCGGCACCGACCGTTGCCGTTGCTCGAAGCGCATGCCGTCGTTCGCGGGCTGGCGGTCGCCATGCAGGGGCAGCAACAGTTCATGCTTCCCTTGGTGCGCATGCGTTCGTTCGACGAGTATACGACCGCCCATTCCCTCAACGTGTCGACATTGTCGATGGGGTTGGCCGAGTGGCTGGGTCTCGGCGCGGAAGACGTGCAGGGGTTTGGGATCGCCGGGCTGTTACACGACCTCGGGAAGCTACAGGTGCCCCATGACATCCTCGTGAAGCCTGGAAAGCTGGAACCCAGAGAACGCGAGGAGATGAACCGCCATCCGACCGAAGGCGCTCGCATGATCATCGCCGCCGAGCCGGAATTGGCGCTCGCTGCCGTCGTCTCGTACGAACACCACATCATGATCGATGGCGGTGGATACCCGACGCTCAAGTACCCGCGTGACTGTCACTACGCGAGCAAGTTGGTGCACGTGTGCGACGTGTACGACGCGCTGCGCACCCACCGCCCCTATCGAAACGCGTGGCCCGCGCCCAAGGCGCTCAAGTATTTGGAGGACCGGGCCGGTCGAGAGTTCGACGAAGAATTGGCCCGGGCGTTCGTGAAGATGATCAGGACGTGGGAGTCTGGAACGATCGAAGTGCGCGAGGACGAGACGATTCGGGTCGCGTAGGGCCAAGCCTCTCAGTCAGCGACGCCGAGCGTCAGCTGAACCGCGGGGAGCGACACGATTACCGGCGGAAGCGGTGTATCCTGAGTTGCCACCAAGACCTTACCCCCAAACCGACGGCGCTCCAAGGCGTCACTCACGACTTTCTCGGCCAGCCTCGGTTCGTTGCACGCGTCGCTCACATGGACCAGCACGACCGTTTCGAGATCTCCATGACACACATCCCGCGCCAATTCGGCGGCGGCGCGATTGGAAAGGTGACCACCTGGGCCGGCGATACGGCGGCGCACCGAGGCAGGGTAGGGGCC
>JBFIZG010000572.1:0-2153 GCA_041604955.1 Gemmatimonadales bacterium
GCTCGGGCTGTTCAAGTTCGAAGCGACACCAACCGACACCTGGGACCTGATGCTGGGCGTGACAGGAGGCTCGGTGGGCGAGACGTCAGGACTCCTCATCCTCGCGTGCGGTGCGTATCTCGCGCTCCGGAACTACCTCAACTGGCGCATTCCAGCGAGCATATTCGCGACGGTCGCCCTGTTATCGGGCGGGTTACATCTTCTCGATCCGGCACGCTACGCGGGTCCCCTCTTCATGTTGTTTTCCGGAGGGCTGATCATTGGAGCGATGTACATGGCCACTGACATGGTCACATCACCGGTGACCAATCTCGGGTGTTGGGTGTTCGGATTCGGCATCGGCTTTCTCGTGGTCGTCATTCGTGTTTGGGGTGGGCTCGCAGAGGGCGTGATGTACGCGATACTCCTGATGAACGCGCTCGTGCCGTTTATCAATCGTGCAACACAGCCCAAGGTGTTTGGCGCCGCCAAGCAGCGGGTGTCTCCATGAACGAAACAGGACACCAGCGCGAAGACGCCGAGGTGGACGCGTGGCGTCTGGTCGCCACACTCGGCGGCGCCGGGATGTTTGCCGGGTTCCTGCTCGTCTTTGTGTTTGGTATGACCCAGCCAACTATCCGGGCTAACAAAGCAGCCGCACTGGCCGCCGCAGTGCAAGAGGTACTGAAGGCGCCACATCACTATGACACCTTGTACGTCGTCGACGGCCAGCTCCAGCATCAGATCCCCGACGGCGCCAACCCAGACGAGGTCGAGCAGATCTACTACGGTTTCAAATCTGACAATGAACCGATTGGCGTTGCCATTGCCGCCGGGCAACCGGGCTTTCAAGACGTCATCCGCATCATCTTTGGGTATGACCCGAACACGCGTGCGGTCCTGGGCATGAAAGTGCTCGAAAGCAAGGAGACACCGGGACTCGGCGACAAGATCGAGAAGGACTCAACGTTTGTCAGGCAATTTGACGGCGCCGTGGCACCGCTCGTTGGCGTCAAGCAGAACCGGGGTTCGGGAACCGATCCCGCCGAGGTAGACATGATTACCGGAGCGACCATCTCGTCTCGGACCGTCATTCAGATCATCAATGAGACCGTCACGCGGTTCGATCCACTTCTTGACGCCTACCTGAACGGACGGAAGTGATGCGGGAACCGACGTCGGCCGACGCGGTCATGCGGGGTATCTGGCGTGAGAACCCGGTTCTCATCCAGCTCCTTGGTCTGTGTCCAGCGCTCGCGGTTACCAATACGGTTGCCAACAGTATTGCGATGGGACTGGCGACCTTCTTCGTGCTGTGCGGGTCGAGTCTCTTGGTGTCGCTTCTCAGAAAGCTCATTCCGCATGAAGTTCGTATCTCCACGTACATCTTGATCATTGCGACGTTTGTCACGATCGCGGACATGACGCTCGAAGCCGTGGTGCCGACCATACACAAGGCGCTCGGTGCCTTCATCGCGCTGATCGTCGTGAACTGCATGATTCTGGGGCGGCAGGAAGCGTTTGCATCCAAGTACACTGTTGGGAAAGCGATGCTCGACGCAGTCGGGACAGGGTTTGGCTTCATGATCGCGTTGCTGATGATGGGAACCGTGCGTGAGGTACTTGGGAGTGGTTCCTTTTTGGGAATCAGCCTGTTTGGGCCCACTTATGAGCCGTGGGTCGTGATGATCTTGCCGCCGGGCGGATTCTTGACGCTTGGTTTCTTGTTACTTGGTTTGAGTTGGATCCGTCGCCGGAGGGAATCGAAGCCGGCGGTAGGTGAGTGGCCGGCGGGTGTGGCGGATCGGAGGGCGGCCTAATGGGTGACCTCTTGTGGATCCTCATCTCCGCCATGGTGGTGAACAACTTTACCCTGGCGCTCTTTCTCGGGTTGTGTCCGTTCATGGGGGTGTCGGCCAGAGTATCAACCGCGCTCAGGATGGGCGGCGCCAACATCTTCGTGCTCACGATCACGTCGCTTTGTGCCTGGGGCCTGAACACCTTCGTACTACCGTACGCGCCGTATCTGCGATTGATCTCCTTCATCGTCGTCATCGCGTCGCTCGTTCAGATCGTGGAAATGGTGATCAAGAAGGTGAGCCCGGGCTTGTTCCGTCAGCTTGGCATTTTTCTGCCGCTGATCACCACCAATTGCGCAATCTTGGGGCTCGCCA
>JBFIZG010000573.1:0-2146 GCA_041604955.1 Gemmatimonadales bacterium
AGCGTTGGTGGAGACGGCGGCGTCGGAGCACGGAGCGCGGCGAACGGCGATGAAGAGCGCCTCCGACAACGCTGGCGACATGATCGATTCCCTGAGACGAACGTATCACCGGGCTCGGCAGGCGCAGATCACACAGGAGATCGCGGAGATCGTCGGTGGGGCGGAGGGGTTAGAGCGGTAGCAGGACCGTCCACCAGTCGGGCGTTTACGACGAGAGAGGCTATGGCTCAAAACATCGGCAGGATCGTCCAGATCATCGGACCGGTCATCGACGTGGAGTTCGATCCGGAGAAGCTACCCGAGCTGTATACGGCGCTCGAGGTCTCGGATGACGGAAATGGTCGTCCGCCCGTGAAAGTGGTAGCCGAAGTGCAGCAACACATCGGCCGGAATCAAGTGCGGGCCGTCGCCATGAGTAGCACGGATGGTCTGGTCCGGGGTATGGATGCCATTGACACCGGCGGGCCTATCACGGTGCCCGTCGGCGAGCCAGCCCTCGGCCGCATTCTCAACGTGTTGGGGGAGCCCGTCGATGACGGCCCGTCGATTCCCAGCGACGTCGAACGGTGGCCAATTCACCGGGCGCCGCCGAAGTTTGTCGACCTCGAGCCCAAGACGGAAGTCTTCGAGACCGGGATCAAAGTCGTCGACCTCCTGGCCCCATTCGTAAAAGGCGGAAAGGTCGGGTTGTTTGGTGGTGCGGGTGTTGGGAAGACCGTCATCATCATGGAGTTGATCAACAACGTCGCCAAGGGACACGGAGGCCGCTCGGTCTTCTGCGGGGTGGGTGAGCGGACGCGAGAGGGGAACGACCTCTATCTCGAGATGAAGGAAAGCGGCGTGCTCGAGTCGGCGGCCCTGATCTACGGTCAGATGAATGAGCCGCCCGGCGCGCGCCTGCGTGTCGGGCTCGCGGGCCTCACCGTTGCGGAGTATTTCCGCGACCGAGAAGGCCAGGATGTGCTGGTGTTCATCGACAACATCTTCCGTTTCACGCAAGCGGGTTCCGAAGTATCGGCGCTGCTCGGACGCATGCCGAGCGCGGTGGGGTATCAACCGACGCTCGCCACCGAGATGGGCGACCTCCAGGAGCGGATTACGTCGACCCGGCAAGGCTCGATCACCTCGGTGCAGGCCATCTACGTTCCCGCTGACGACCTCACGGATCCGGCGCCGGCGACCGCATTCAGCCACTTGGACGCAACGGTGGTATTGTCTCGGGCGTTGACGGAAATCGGGATCTACCCGGCGGTCGACCCGCTCGACTCATCGAGCCGAATCCTGGACGCGCAGTACCTCGGAGAGCGACACCACACGGCTGCTCTGGAATCTCAGCAGATCCTCCAACGGTACAAAGAGCTGCAGGATATCATCGCGATTCTCGGTATGGACGAGCTTTCAGAGGAAGACAAACTCCTGGTGGCTCGGGCACGGCGCGTTCAGCGTTTCCTTTCGCAACCGTTCCATGTCGCCGAGGCGTTCACCGGTACACCCGGTCGATATGTGAAATTGGAGGACACGGTGGAGAGCTTCGAACGCGTGGTCGCCGGCGAGTTCGATCACTTGCCCGAGCAGGCCTTCTACATGGTTGGGGGCATCGAAGAAGTGGTACAGAAGGCCAAGCAGCTCGAAAAGAGCTCGTGATGCTCGTCACGGTGATTTCTCCCGCCGGTTCGGTATTTGAGGGCCCCGCAGACAGTGTCATTGTTCCGGCATACGACGGCGAAGTGGGCATCCTTCCCCGCCACGCTCCCTTCATGACGCTGCTTGGTACGGGCGCCCTCGCGATTCGGAGCGGCGAGCGGACGCACAGAATTCGGGTCCGCGGCGGGTTTCTGCAGGTCGCTGACGACGCAGTCCGCGTCGTGGCGGAGTACGTTGAACACTCAAGCGGAGAGGCGAATGCTACCTAGAGCTGTCATCGCGACGATATTGATCCTTCCAACAGCCGCCGCGGCGGCCGTTGCGCAAGTTACCGGCACACCCAGCTTCAATGCACCCTATCGGGCGTTCGCGAATCACGAGTTTGGTGGCACGCTGAGCTTCACATCAGGGCCGGGACCCGATGGCCTCGGGCTGGAGGGAGAGTACAAGTTCGGTACTGGGACATGGGATATAGGTATCCGTGGTGGTTTCTTCGACCCCG
>JBFIZG010000574.1:0-2144 GCA_041604955.1 Gemmatimonadales bacterium
CGCTGGTCGAAGTCATCACCGCCGAGATGCGTGTCACCATTGGTAGACTTGACCTCAAAAACGCCTTCTCCAAGGTCGAGTATCGAAATGTCATAGGTTCCGCCACCCAGGTCGAACACGGCAATGGTGGACTCATGATCCTTCTTGTCAAGTCCATACGCGAGGGAGGCCGCCGTCGGCTCATTGATGATCCGCCGCACCTTCAGCCCCGCGATTTCGCCGGCCTCCTTGGTCGCCGTGCGCTGTGCATCGTTGAAATATGCAGGCACGGTGATGACGGCCTCGTGCACCTTCTCCCCGAGATAGTCCTCGGCGGTATGCTTGAGCTTCTGCAGGATCATCGCCGAGATTTCCTGTGGCGTATAGACGCGGTCGACGATCTTGACTCGCGCCGTATTGTTGTCACCGCTGGTAACCTCGTAGGGTATCGTCTTCAGCTCCTCGGTGACCTCGTCATATCGGCGACCCATGAACCGCTTTATCGAGAAAACGGTGTTGTGGGGGTTGGTGATCGCCTGGCGCCGGGCCGGCGCACCAACAAGACGCTCACCATCCTTCTTGAAGGCGACAACCGAAGGGGTGGTCCGTGCGCCCTCCGCATTGTTGATCACGACCGGCTCGCCGCCTTCCATGACGGCTACGACGGAGTTTGTCGTGCCTAGATCGATTCCAATAATCTTGCTCATAATCCGCAGTGGGTAGGTAAGTGTCTAAGATGTACTCTCGGCCCTTTTCCGGTCGGCGGAGTCGGGCACGCCACTCTCGCCGACCAAACTCATGCTCAAGAACGGTGCCATTTCCTCAATGCGGACAACATGACAGTCCGCCGCCGTTCTCCCGCAAACTGCAGACGTTCTGGCCGGTTTTCGGCCTCCGTGAAAAGGCGTCGGCCTGAAAACATTGCAGGCTCCCGACACCCGATTGTCCTATATTTTCCGCCGAAGCCCGCCCGTTCCTCAATGAAATACCTGCCGAACACCATCACGATCCTGCGGATCCTCGTCACGCCGATCGTGCTACTGTTTCTGCTGCAGGGAACGACAGCGGGCCTCGTATGGGCGTGGGCGCTCTTCATACTCGCGTCGATCTCCGACTATCTCGACGGCAAGCTCGCACGAACCCTAGAGGTCCGGTCCCGACTAGGCCAGTTTCTCGATCCGCTCGCCGATAGAGTACTTGTGATCGGTACGTTCGCTGTGCTCGCGTACCGGTATCCGTCGCTTGTTCCGTGGTGGGTGGTTATCGTCATCGTCATCCGTGACGTGGCCGTCACGCTGCTTCGGTCCTGGGCGGAGTCCCACGGCGCGTCTTTGCGCACGAGCGGGGTCGCCAAGGCTAAGACGGTGGCACAGCTGGTGTTTCTCATCGGTACGCTAACGATTCTTGTCCTGGAGCGACTTCCGGGTGTGCTCGGTGAAGTCGGGCGGTGGATTGTTGAATCGGGTATACTCTACGGCTTGGCAGTCGTGGTAGCACTCGTGACGGCGGCCACAGGCGTCGGCTACTTCTATAACAAGGACTACAGCCGCGTTCAAACGTGAACGATCGTAACTCCCATTCGGTCGCGCCCCGATCGCTGGCCGCCGAGTTACTGCGTGTGGGCGCAGTCTCTTTTTCACCGGACCAACCGTACGTATGGGCATCGGGTATAGAGTCGCCGGTGTACTGCGACAATCGGCTGACGATGGCCTTCCCCGACATTCGACGGCAGATTACGGACGGATTTCAGAAGGTGCTGGAAGCGCAAGGGTTACTGCCTGACGTGATAGTCGGAACGGCGACTGCAGGGATTCCTCATGCCGCGTGGCTTGCCGATCGTCTGGGTCTGCCGATGGCTTACGTACGGTCGTCGTCCAAGCGTCACGGCCGCCGCAATCAGATCGAGGGCCGAGTGAAGCCGGGGTGGACTGCGGTCGTCGTGGAGGACTTGATCTCGACAGGTGGTTCGTCGCTGGACGCTGTGCGAGTTCTTCGTGAGGCCGGGCTTGTCGTTCCGCTGGTCGTTGCGATTTTCTCCTATGCCTTGCCCGTGGCCGTGGCCCGGTTTGCGGCCGAGGATACATCCGTAGTGACCCTCACCAACTTCAATGAGCTCCTCGAAGAGGTGAATAGGGGGCGGACTCTCCCAGACGACGCCGTCACCG